>NZ_DLJR01000048.1:0-3515 GCF_002484365.1 Empedobacter sp. UBA7611 | reverse complement strand
AAACGAACAGACTTTGTCTGGAGGTTTTTTACGGATGAATTGAAATTGTTTCGTTCTCATTTTGTGTTGGGTTTTATGGAACGATGTTTCTCGTGTATGAAGATATACTTGCAAAAAAAGCAAGGCGGCTTCACACTTTAGTACCGTGGGCGACCAAACCCAGCTTATAAACTCGAAAGTTTAAAAGTTACCCCTAAAGCATATGTGAAAACCGCCCATGCCGTATTACGAAAGTACAAAACTTTTGAGACATGGAGCGATTTCACGAAACTCTCGAGGTAAAATTGGTCGTTTCGATTCGAGATTCATCGTTTTAATTATGACTATTAAAAGTCTAATTATCAATTCGCTTATACAAATATAAACAATTTTAATTAAAACCCAATATGTTGGGTGATTATTTTTAGTTAAATGAATAAAATATTCGAATTTGAAACTACACAATTTGATTTTGATTTAATTAATCATGTGAAAAATCTCAGAAAAGTTAATAGGATAACTAAAGATGAACTAAGCCTAAAAATGGGGGTTGCTAGAAGCTTTGTTAGTAATGTTGAATCTTATACACAGCGACATAAATATAGCACCCGTCACATAACTCTTTTGGCAAAAGCATTTGGATATAAAAACATTGGAGAATTGTTAGATTTTCCAACTCCTAAATATGATAAAATTAAAGTGACTGTAGAGCAAACTTATAATGAGGCAGGCACTAAAGTATTGAAAAGTGAGGTGGTGAAGATTGTTGAGATAAAATAATGTGTTAGATTTTACAAATTATCACAAAAAATCTAAAGGACTTGGTGTCGATTTTTTATCAATATCTGTAATGTGCGTATAAATCATGGTAGTTCTAATGTCGTTATGACCTAATAATTCTTGAACTACACGTACATCAATTCCACTTTTTATAAGATGAGTAGCATATGAATGTCTTAAAGTATGTACGCTGCCTTTTGATAAAACACCAGCTTTACTCATAGCATTTTTTAAAATTAATTGGACGCTCCTTTCGCTGTATTGATTCCCTTTAGCCCCTTCAAACAAAAAGTCTTTAGGTTGATAAACCTTATAATATTCTCTCAATAATAACAAAAGTTTATCTGGCAAAGCTACTATTCGATCTTTGTTACCTTTACTTTGACGAATAAGAAGTAAATCACTTTCCGATTTTATATCTGCAATTTTTAAATTTATCAATTCGCTTAGTCGCAATCCACAGCTATAGATTATGGTAAGAATAGCTTTATGTTTTAAATTTTCTGTTGCATTTAATAAATTTCGTACTTCTTCTTGAGAAAAGAAAGTTGGTAATTTATTAACTTTTCGTTTCGGATAAAGATAATTTAATTCGATTTTCTGATTTTCAACTAATTCAAATACTTTTTTAATTGCCCCAACCAAAGAACGTTGATAGGAAACACTGATATTTTCTTGAGTTACTTTTGTATTGATAAACAATTCGATTTCTGAAATAGGAATTTCATCTAATCTATTGTATTTTTCCATCTGCTCTAAGAAAACTTGAGCGTAACCACAATACGATTTTATGGTATTGTTTGCATATCGTTGTAATTTTAATCGATTTTGCAACGTTTTTAGAATTGTTTCGCTATCCATACATTCATTATTACATTTTACATCAAATTACTTCGTGATACATGAATTTTGTTTTAGTAAGTGTCTAATTTACAAAAAAATAATTATATTTGTTTTTAATTTTACGAAATGCGGATATAGGTGATTTTTTACGAAACAAAAGCTAGATCAGTTTCGTGAAAAAACAATGTTAGGCGATATTTTATAAAAATTGTAACTTTGAAATAAAAAAGTGGAAAAAATATATATTGAAAATTTTGGTGGAATAAAAAAAATGGATTTTGAATTTAAGTCCATAAATATACTTATTGGACCTCAAGGCTCTGGTAAAAGTATTACTGTTAAACTTCTATACTTTTTTAAAAACTTCATTAATGAAATTATAAAAAATATAGAAAATGAAGAATCAAAACGTGATTTAGACAAGAATCATAAAGAAACTTTTATAACTTTCTTTCCACGTGAATCATGGCCAAAAGAAAAATTTTTGATAAAGTATGAAAATGATTTAACCTTTATTATCGTTGAAAAAATAGATAATAAGCTTAAATTTGAATATTCAGAAAATTTGAAAAAATTACTTTCGAAAGGGAAAAAAATATATACGACCGAAAAAAGTAAGCTTCTCCAAGAAGGTAAAATTTCAAATTTTAGACTTCATCGAGAAATAAGTCAAAAAGTTACAAAATGTATTCAAGATGAGCTTGGTCATGAGTCGACTTATCAACAATTTTTCATTCCTGCTGGACGAAGTTTTTTTGCAAATATTCAAAGTACAATATTCTCTTTTTTAAGTGAAAATAGAACACTTGATCCATTTTTAATTGAATTTGGCTCATTTTATGAAAATCTAAAAAGATTTTATAACGATATTGTTCAAGATAAAACTGAAAGAAAAGATAAGGAATTTGATGATTTAATTTCTCAAATATTAAATAGTAATTATTTTAGAGAAAAAGAAAAAGATTTTTTAATTCACTCAGACAATCGAAAAGTGAATTTGACAAACGCATCTTCAGGACAACAAGAGACATTGCCTTTAATGATTATCTTAAAGACTTTAAATTATATTGGTTCAGCAGGTGGAGGTTTTACACTATACATTGAAGAACCAGAAGCTCATTTATTTCCAACTGCACAAAAGAAAATTGTTGAATTACTTGCACGCACCTTTAATAATGAAAATAGAAATTTTCAAATTTTTATTACAACGCATAGTCCTTATATTTTGTCTTCATTCAATAATTTGATATATGCTGGAAATTTATCCAATACATCAGAAAAATTTTCAAATGAAGTTAATTTAGTAGTTTCACCTAAAGAAAAATTAAATACAGAATTGTTTAGCGTGTATTCACTAAGAAATAATGAGAAGAGATACTTAATGGATAATGAGACTAATCTAATTTCATCTACAATTTTAGATTCAGTTTCAGAAGATATTTCACTCCAATTTGATAAATTATTAAATATTGAATTCGCATGAAATGTAGATCTAAGTCAAAACAAAAATTATTTGTTTTTGAAGAAAACAGAAGTAAATTAACTCTTGAAAATAAAAATTTAGTAGATTCAGAAACGGTTAAAGTTGATGGATGTGAAATTGATGATGAATCAATAAGATGTGATTTTTTACATATTGCAAATGAAATTGAATTTTTTATTGAATTAAAAGGACAAGATATAGAACATGCATTAAATCAAATTAAAGCTACAATCAAAAAACTAAGTAAAAATATTAAAAATTCTCAAAAAAAATCTTATGTAATTTGTACACGTAGCCCCTTAACAACAAGTGAAATACAAAACCATAAATATTATTTCAGAAAAAATTATAACTCTGAATTAATCGTGAAAAGCTCACCTTTTAAAGATTCATATTAAAAAAACATCGCCTAATAACTAAGCTTTCGTCT
>NZ_DLJR01000042.1:783-76662 GCF_002484365.1 Empedobacter sp. UBA7611 | reverse complement strand
ATTAGTTTTCTGAACCCGCGTAATTAATGAGGTTCATGATTTTCAAGCTAATGTTGGTATGGAATACCAAGAGCATAAAATGAAATATGCTTTTGCTCATGGAACAGATTTCTTAATTGCCAAGCCTCAAATGTCAAATGCTGGAACTATTATGACAGCAACATCGTATGATAGAAAATGGATTCAATATTCATACTTTGCAAGATTAAATTATATCTTTAATAATAGATTAACTGTCTCAGGACAAGTTCGTAATGATAATAATTCAACTTTAGGAGAAAATAATAAAGGAGGATGGTTTTGGTCTGCAGGAGCGTCTTATAATTTTGCAAAAGATATTAATTCATCTGCAATCGATGTATTAACTATTAGAGGTAATTATGGTGAATTAGGAAATATACCTTATGCAGATTCATGGGGGTCAGTATATAATGGAGTTTCTTTTATGGGAGTATCTAGTATATATAATGGAGACAAAGGTTTCATTGTATCTAATGTAGGAAACCCTGACTTAAAATGGGAAACAACAAAACAATTAAATATTGGTTTAGAATATGGATTTGGTAATGGATTAATTAGTGGTTCTGTTGATGTTTATAGAAAGTTAACAACTGATGCTATTTTTCCTTCTGAAATTTCTTATGATACTCCATCTCCAGTTAATAGTAGTTTTACTAATATTGGAGAAATTGAAAATAAAGGTATTGAAGCAATTTTGACAGTTCGTCCATTTAATAAAGGAGACTTTAGATGGTCATTAACAGCAAATGCTTCTTATAATAAATCAGAAGTAGGTAAAATGTTAGATCCAGATGCCAGATATTTAGCAGGAGGTATGAAAGCTATACAAGAAGGACGTGAGTTTGGAGAATACTATACTTACGGATGGGCAGGTGTTGATAAAGCAACTGGAGCAGGATTGTACTGGACAGATGAGACAAAAACAGCTACAACAACTAATAGAACAGAAGCACAACAATTCTTTCAGGGTTCTACTCCTTTTCCTAAATGGATGGCAGGTTTAAGAACAGATATGTCTTGGAAAGGATTAACTTTGAGTGCTTTCTTCTCAGGAGTATTTGATTATCAGGTATTTGATTCTTGGCAAAGTTATGCATTATCAGATGGAGCTTCTGTTACATATAACCAATTATCGAGTGCATTATATGATTCTTGGACTCCAGAAAATACAGATGCTTCAAATCCTATTCAATTATGGGGGAATGGAACAAATTCAAGAGCTGCATCTTCAAGATATTTAAAAGATGGTGATTTTATTCGCCTAAAAGAATTAAAGTTGGCATATAGTTTTGGAGATAAATTAAAAAATGCAGGTATCGATAATTTAACGATTTATTTAAAAGGTCAGAATTTAATCACTTGGGTTTTTGATGATACATTAACATTTGACCCAGAATCTAATTCTAATGCTTACTCTTATGGCTGGCAAGGAAAAGGAGTGTTCGATTATACTTCTCCTATTATGAAAAGTTATTCAATTGGATTATCTATTGACTTCTAAAAAATTATAAAAAAATGAAAAAAAATATATTTGTATTATCATTATTTACTATAACTTTAGGTTTTACATCATGTAGTGAAGATGATTTGAACCAATTTCCTGATTACGGTATTGGTATGCCAAATGGAGGGAATCCTATAACTGATGAGACAACTATGGCAAAAGTATTAACAGGAATGTATCAACAAATGTCAACTGCTGATGCTTTTGCGTCAACAATCCCAGTTGTTGGTAGTCTTGCATCTGATGACTTTTTTGTTAGTACAAACAATAGTGGTTATTATTTAACAACGAGCAATTTATCTTGGACACCATCATCTTCAGATTTTACAGTTGCTTATAATGAGTTGTATGATGTTGTTGCTCAGGCTAATATTGTGCTAAATGCTACTATTGAAGAAACTACTGCAGTTAAAAAATATAAAGCACAAGCATATACTGCAAGAGGAATGGCTCACTTATATTTAGCAATGGGATGGGCAGAGAATCCTACATCTGGAAAAAACCAAGAATATGGTATAGCTATCTATACTGGTAATTTTGATCCAAACTTAAAATCACCTCGATCTACAGTTGAAGAAACATACAATTCTATTATCGAAGATTTGAAAAAAGGGATTGATTCTTCTAATGACACACCTGCAAGTAAAGCATATTTATCAGCTACATCTGCTAGATTATTATTAGCTAAAGCATATTTATGGAAAGGAGATTATGCAAACGCAATATCTATGGCAAATGAAGCTATTAATAGCGCTCCTGCTAGTTTTTCTTTACTAAAAAATAGTCAAGTTGTTAATTATTTTTATGGTGCAACAGGAGCTTCTGAGAGTGAGTTTGAAAATCAACCTGAGACAGTTTGGGAAGTAGGTTTAACAGCTTTAAATAACCCAGGTGTTAATACATCTATGGGTGTGTTATTTGATTATTTGGATCCAACAAATACTACTGGTTCAGAGGCAGGTTTGAATGCAAGAAGATCAATTTTAGCAAGACAATCATTATATGATTTATACAATGATGGAGATATACGTAAGACTTTATTTGTAAAAGATACACGTACTTTTGATACTCCTAGTGGTTATTTTATAAACAAGTATAGAAAAACTGTTGGAGGAGTTAATAATATTGGTAATATCAAAATTTTACGTTTAACTGAAGCTAAATTTATCAAGTGGGAGGCAATGGCTAAATCAGGTCAAGGAGCAACTGCTCTAGCTGAACTTAATACATTTGCATTAGAGAGAGGTGGAACTACTTATTCAGGGGACGCCTTAACAGCAGTTTTAACTGAGAAGAGAAAAGAGTTTGCTGGTGAAGGACAACGTTTTTATGATTTGAAACGTAATAATTTGTCAATGGATAAAGTATCTAATGTACCATCAGGTGCAATTTCTACTGTTGCTGCTGGAGATAAATTATTTGTTTTCCCAATCCCGTCTTATTCGATTAATGTTAATACGAATATGACACAATATCCTGGTTGGGTTAATTAATAAAATTGATAATCTCACAAAAACCCTCGAAGTTTACTTCGAGGGTTTTTTTATTTAATAAACTCCCAAGCTCTAATTTCAGCCCAAGAATGTTTATTGTTTTCTAAAGGGAAGCCGCAATGTCCACCGTATTTTGGCATTTCAAATGTGCAGAATTTATGGTTTTTAAAACGTTCGATAGGATAACAATCATTTCCTAAAAAAGGATCATTAGCAGCGTTAACAATCAAACACGATGTTTTGATATAATCTAAAACAGTTGCAGGAGAAGCTTTATGATAATAATCTTCTTTGGAAGAATAGCCATGTAAAGCTGCTGTAAAATATTCGTCTACTTCATCAAAAGTTTTGATTTTATCAATCATTTTTTCATTCAGAATTCCTGGAAATTGTTTTGCTTTTGCTTTAAATTTTGGAACTAAAGAGCGTTTGAAATTTTTAAAGTAAACAGTATTTGGAAATATTTTCAATGTATCGGCACAAGATTTTAGAGAAATAGGTGCAGAAAAAACAACAGCAGATTTTATCTTGTTCGAAACTTCATAACTTCCAAGGTAATTCAAAACCAAAGCACCACCCATCGAATAGCCAATCAAAGAAACTTCTTGATAATTTTCTTTCAACGCTTTTTCTACAACTCTGTGTACATCATCAATTGATCCATGATGATACAAACGACAAGTGTCATTCATTTCACCTCCACAAGAGCGATGATTCCAAGCTAGAATATTAAATCCTTTATCATAAAAATAATCTGAACACGAATTAAGATACGTTCGTTTCGAATCGCCTTCTAATCCGTGAAAAAGTATAACTAATTTGTCTTTATTTTCTTGAAATCGCCAATCCAAATTCAGAAAATCACCATCATCAGTTTCCATTTTTTCTCTAGTGTAATCTGGAACAGAATATTTCTTGAATTTCGCTGGAATAATGGTAGAAAGATGAGCATTTCGATTGATGAAATTAGGTTTCGGATAACTCGAATGTTCAATGTAAGGCATTTAAAATATTTTTACGTCAACTAAAAAATCCTTTTTAATTTCTTCATTTATATTAGTTAAAATCTTTGATTTTCCCATCAATAATTCTTGTCGCATTGCAGGAGAATTTATTTTAACATATAAAACACGCTGTCTTACTTCAACTCGGTCCGTATATTTCTCGAAAAACTTTCCCATCACCGTTTGCCAAGCCTCTTCTGCTTTGACTTCCCAAATCAATTCTTCCTTTCCACTTTGTTTAATGAAATGCTCCAAAGCTTGTCCAAGTGTTTGTTGATTACTTCTTTTTTCGTACTTTTTCATAAACGGAAAACTTTACTTTCAGAATTAATTTGTTTAATGATTTGCTCTGTTCTTTCGGGATGTGTATCGGTGATAAAAATTTGACCGAATCGTTCCTCGTTCACTAATTTAATCAATTGTGTTACACGATGTTCGTCCAATTTATCAAAAATATCGTCCAATAATAATAAAGGAGTAATATTTAAGGATGATTTGATGACTTCTAATTGGGCTAATTTCAAAGCGATTAAATACGATTTTTGTTGACCTTGCGAACCAAATTTCTTGATAGGATAATTGGTAATCGTAAACAATAAATCATCTTTATGAATTCCGGCTGTCGAATATTGTGCCGAACGATCTTTGTACAAAGCTTCTTTTAGAACCGTTTCAAAAGGTGCATCATTTAATTGCGAAACATATTCGATGTTCACTTTTTCTCGACCTTCCGAAATTTCATTGTAATATTTTAGGAAAGCTTCCAAAAAAGTTTGAATAAATTCTTTTCGTACTTCATGTATTTTCTTTCCTAAATGAATCAATTCTTCATCATAAATTTCCAAAGAAGTTGAATCAAATGTATTATTTGCAGCAAAATATTTTAGCAACGCATTTCGTTGAACTAAAACCTTGTTGTATCGCATTAAATCAGCTAAATATTGTTTATTCGATTGAGAAATAATATTGTCTAAAAATTTGCGTCGAACTTCGCTTCCTTCTTTGATTAAATCGTTATCATAAGGCGAAATCATTACCAGAGGATATTGCCCAATATGATCAGAAATACGATCATACGATTTCGAATTTCGCTTTAATTGTTTGGGCTGACCAGAACGAACCAAGCAAAAAATCAGGTCATCAGATTCATTTCGATCAAAAGTTCCTTCTAATATAAAAAAATCACAATCGAACTGAATATTCATCGCATCCGAATGATTTAGATACGATTTACTTAAAGCCAAATAGTGAATAGCATCCAAAACATTGGTTTTGCCTTTGCCATTTTGTCCTACAAAAGCATTAATTTTTGGTGAAAATTCGAAATTATTTTCATCAAAATTCTTGAATTGTCGCGCTTTAAGTTCTTTCAAATACATAAAAGCAAAATTACGATATTAATTAAGATTTATAAGATTGATTTGTGTAGTGATTGTCAAGCTGAATTTATTTCAGCTTCTCATCCTCTTTTTAATTTTGTATAGAATTATCATTCAGAGCTTGTTTCAGAATCTTTCTGCAGCATAATTTATTTTTTAATAACGTGATGTGAACCTGAAACGAGTTCAGGTTGACTTTATGAATTTTAATTAAATTCTTTCTAAAACAATGATTTTGAAACAAAATGTCGTGTTAAAAATCAAAATGATGTATTTTTGCATCTTTATAAGTAAGATTTAGAAAAATGGCAATTCAAAAACCATCGATTCCAAAAGGGACAAGAGATTTCTCGCCTTTAGAAGTGAATCGTCGTCAATATATTATTAACACGATTAAAAAACAATTCGTGTTATTCGGATTTTCTCCAATCGAAACTCCATCGTTCGAGAATTTATCAACTTTAACGGGTAAATATGGAGAAGAAGGAGATCGTTTAATTTTCAAGATTTTGAATTCTGGAGATTATTTAGCAAAAGTTGATGAGCAATTGTTAACAGATAAAAATAGTCAAAAAGTAATTGCGCAAATTTCTGAAAAAGCATTACGTTATGATTTAACTGTGCCTTTCGCACGTTACGTGGTGCAACATCAAAATGAAATTACATTTCCATTTAAACGTTACCAAATTCAACCAGTTTGGCGCGCCGATCGTCCTCAAAAAGGTCGTTTCCGTGAGTTTTTTCAATGTGATGCAGATGTTGTAGGTTCGGATTCGTTGTTGCAAGAAGTTGATTTTGTACAATTATATGATTCGGTTTTTACAGAATTAAAAACGCCAGTTGAGATTCATATCAACAACCGCAAAATTTTATCAGGTTTAGCAGAAGTAGCAGATATTTCGGCTCAATTGATTGATTTTACAGTGGCTTTAGATAAGTTGGATAAAATTGGTGAAGAAGCGGTAAAAGAAGAGATGCGTGGAAAAGGAATTTCTGATTCTGCCATCGAAATTTTATCTCCTTTATTCTCGATGAATGGAGATTATAAAACTCAATTTGCTCAATTAAAAGAAATTTTAAAATCTTCGGAAACTGGATTAAAAGGAATTGAAGAATTAGAATTTGTTTTTGAAAATACAACAAATATTGGTTTACAATCGGCTGAATTAGTTTTGAACTTGACATTAGCACGTGGTTTAGATTATTATACAGGAGCTATTTTCGAAGTGAAAGCAAAAATCGGAGAATTCTCTTCATCTATTGGTGGAGGTGGTCGTTACGATGACTTGACAGGGATTTTTGGATTAAAAGATATTTCTGGAGTTGGAATTTCTTTCGGATTAGATCGTACATATTTAGTTTTAGAAGAAAATAATTTATTCCCAGCTTTAGAAGATTCAACAAATATTCAAGCGTTGTTCATTAATTTTGGAAATAATGAAGCGACAGAAGCGATGAAATTGGTGAAACAATTACGCCAAAGTGGAATTAATACAGAGGTTTATCCTGATGAAGCAAAAATGAAAAAGCAGATGGGATATGCTGATAAAAAAGGAATTAAGAAAGTAATTCTTTTAGGTGAAAAAGAAATTGCAGAGCAAAAAGCGACCGTAAAAGATATGATTTCAGGTGAACAAACCGAAGTTGCTTTTGTTGATTTAGCGAATGCACTTATTTCTTAAAAGTTCTATATATTTGCAAACTATTTAATTAAGAATATAAAATGAGTTTATTAACAGTTGGTACAGTTGCCTTTGATAAATTAGAATCTCCTTTCGGGAAAACAGATAAAATCTTAGGTGGTGCCGCTACATATATCGGTATGGCGTCTTCTTTATTGGGCGTGGATACTGCAATCGTTTCAGTTGTTGGTGGAGATTTTCCACAAGAATACATCGATTTATTAATTTCAAAAGGAATTAATTTAGATGGTTTAGAAATCGTAAAAGAAGGAAAAACTTTCTTTTGGGAAGGTAAATACCACAACTATTTGAACACACGTGATACGTTAGCAACAGAATTAAATGTTTTAGAAACTTTCAATCCAGTTGTTCCTCAAGATCGCAAATCTCCAGACGTTTTGATGTTAGGAAACTTACATCCATTGGTACAAAAAGGAGTGTTGACACAATTAGAAAAGCGTCCAGGTTTGGTTGTTTTAGATACAATGAACTTTTGGATGGATTGTGCTTGGAACGAGTTGATGGATGTGATCAAAGATGTTGATGTAATTTCTATTAATGACGAAGAAGCGCGTCAAATGTCAGGTGAATATAGTTTAGTGAAAGCGGCTAAAAAAATCATGACTTTTGGACCAAAAACTGTTATCATCAAAAAAGGTGAACACGGAGCTTTATTATTCCAAGGAGAACAAGTTTTCTTTGCACCAGCTTTACCATTAGAAGATGTATTTGATCCAACAGGAGCAGGAGATACATTCGCAGGAGGTTTTTCTGGATACTTAGCTAAAACGAATGACTATTCTTTCGATAACATGAAACGTGCAATTGTTTACGGATCTGCATTAGCATCTGTAACATGTGAAAAATTTGGTACAGAATCATTAGGAGCTTTAACGCGTGATGGTTTAGCTGAACGTTTGAAAGCATTCAAAAAATTAATGGATTTCTCAATAAATTTATAAGAAAATTATTCATCAAAATATTTAAAGCCTTGCATTTGCAAGGCTTTTTTGTTTTATATTAGATTGTAAATAATTTATATGCAAGCTATTTTTGAAATAATTTTTATTGTGATTGGTGAACTTATAGTAGAAATTTTTGGAATAAGAGTTCGATATATTATTTTAAAACTATTTAATCCGAAGTTAAATTTTGAGGAATTTTCTCAAAATAAATCGGGTTGGCATAAATGTTATAATGCCGTAGTAGGTATGTTAATTCTAATTGGATTAATATTTGGTGTTGCTTTTTTATATTTTAATTAAAATGAAAAATAAAATTATTCACGTTTTGATCCTCGCATTTTCTTCATTGCTTTCGGGTATATTAATTTCGAAGATGTCTTTTATAGGGAAAATAGGAATCACAATTATTTATAACGAATACACAATTCTTAAATCTTGGTGGAAAACAGCCTTGTTATTATTCGCTATACAAGCCGTTATTTTTATTGTATTATCTATTTGGAATGAGAAAACAACGAAACGTTTTAAACGTTTGTTATTGCCTCTCATTTTCCTTTTTATGGGAATTATTGGATTAATTTATTGCTATTACGATTTTACTGAAACCTCGCATCGTTTATTGAAAAAGACGTTCCATTTCGGATTTTATATTTTTTGGTTCACGTGGTTTGGGAATTGTATATTCTTTATGACAAAAAAATCTCAAAAAGTAGAAGAAATTCCACAAGAAACAGAAGTGTATTAAAATAAAAAAAGCTCATCAAATTTTGATGAGCTTTTGCTTTTGTGACCGAGACAGGATTCAAACCTGTAACCTCTTGAGCCGTAATCAAGTGCGCTATTCAGTTGCGCCACTCGGCCATTCCTGATAAGAAACTATTGTTCTTATTTTGGACTGCAAATATAAAGACTATTTTTGAATCTGCAAATATTTTTTTAAATAAAATTATCCTCGATCTCTATCGCTTATGAGCATCATCATAAAACTCAAAACAAAAAGTGTATCATTTTCGGATGATTGATATTGATTTAGTTTAAATTTTCGTCCAAAGAATGAAGGTTCTTTTGATACTTCCATCATTTCTCTTCCTTGTAAATCAGTTAAAACATATTTTGGATTGAAAATATAACCGGAGAAAAATCCTACAACGGGAATTTCACCAACCATTCCGTCCATCATGCGTGTAAAACCACTACGTTCGTTGATTGTAAATAAATGATTATCATTTGCGTCGTAAATATGAAAAGTCGCTTTCCAAAAGGATTTGAAAGTTTTTCGTTTTGCTTTACCAACAACATTTCCGTTCGCATCTGTAATGGTAAAAGTTTGTTGAAAATCGATGATTTTATTCGAACGAAGTTGAAAAAGTTCTTCTTTTTTTGATGAATCACGGTAGATTTTAATCACATCTCGCCACGAAAGAATTTTTTCGCGTACATAAAACACAGGTTGATTATTAGCATCTGTTACAGAAAAATCATTGGAAAAAGTTGTAATATGAAACTTTATATCAAGCGGAAATTTTAGGTTGTTTAAATTCATAAGTATTGAGTAATTTTTATCAAAAATAGATTTTTTTCGGACATAAAAAAAGGTTCAGAATTTCTGAACCTTAAGTTTATAAATAATTTCTTACTTCATCTAAATGTGTAATCGTTGGAACATCATCCATCGAAAAATTATCATCTAATCGATCAAAGAAAATCGCCGACATTCCGAAAGCTTTTGCGCCAACAGCGTCCGCAATCCAATCGTCACCAATGTAAATTGATTCATCTTTTTTAGCACCAGATTTTTCCATTGCCAAAGAAAAAATACGAGGATCAGGTTTCAAGATTTTGATTTCGTCTGCATAAGTTACCGTATCAAAATAACCATTTAATTCTGATGTTTCAATTTTACGTTTCGAAACTTCGATAAATCCATTTGTGATAATGTGTAATTGATATTTTGGTTTCAAATAATCCAACAATTCCATTGCTCCATCCACCACTTCATTGTAATTGGTAATCGTTTCCATGTATTCTTCTTCAAAAATCTTTGCTAGAGCATCATTATCAATCCCAAGATTATCAAAAGCTTCTTTGAAACGACGAGCACGTAATTCTTCTTTTGTAATTTTTTTGTCACGAATCAAAGCCCAAAGACCTTCGTTGCTATCGTGATAAAATGGATGAAATTCCTCGAATGTAAAACCATATCTATTTTCTACATCATACTTTTTGTAAAGCTCATCTAGCGCGAGTTTTGCATTTTTTCTGAAATCCCAAAGTGTGTTATCAAGATCGAAAAAAACGTGTTTTATTGTGTTCATAAATGCAAAGCTAAGGATTTTATGTAGATTTGCTGATGAAGAAAATATCAATTGAAAGCGAAGTTAGAAAAATTTAAAACGAAGAATGCCAAAGGTGTTTTGTCTTTGTTGGCAGGTAACACAATTGCGCAAGTGATTATGTTTATTGGCGGAATTATTTTGGCTCGAATTTATGGTCCAGAAGCGTCGGGAACTTACAATGCTTTTTTAAGTTTTGTGGCCATTCTTTCTATTTTGACAACGTTTCGTTTAGAGAATATTTTCGTGATTTCGAAATCATCAAAAGCGATTCGAAATTTGTTTACAACCCTATTATTAGTGAGTAGTATTGTAACGATTTTATTCTTTTTGGGTTATGCTATTTTAGAAAAAATTTTCACATTCAAAACCTCCTTATTTATTGTTTTCTTAAGTTGTGTTGCAGGATTATTTACAGCTTGGAATAATGTTCAAAATACATTGTTTACGAAGTATAAATTATTCAAAAGTATTTCAACTGGATTTGTGATTAATGCACTGTTTTCGGTCTTTTTCCAGTTCATTTTTTATTGGATAGGCTACAAAGAAACAGGATTGATTTATGGAACAATTTTCGGAACTATTTTGTCTTGTGCATACTATTTTTCAATTACAAAAGGACGATTTTCTTCGATTGATTTTGGGTTGGCTAAACGAACAATTTCTAAGAACAAAGAAATCCTAAAATATACATTACCCTCAGAATCGTTGAATGCAATTGCGAACAATTTGTTACCAATTATGATTGCGATTTATTTTATGAAAGAAGATGTAGCTTTTGTGGGAAATTCAGCTAAAATTTTGGTTGTTCCTTTGACATTACTTTCCAATTCGATGTCGAAAGTTTTCTTTCAGAAATCTGCTGCAATGATTGATCATCGTTCGCATCAATTATATGATTTATCGAAAAAAGTGGTACTGTACAACGTTGGAGCAATTGCTGTTTTTCTTTTGTTGATGAATTGTATCGGAATTTTTATTCTCGAGTGGATGCTTGGACCAGAATGGCGAGGCCTGCATATTATGACGTGGATACTTTCATTTTGGATTTTGTGTCGTTCTGCAATGAATCCTATTCAGCAAATAGTCGTGGTTATCAAGAAAAATCATTACGCACTATACTTCAATATTTATTTGGTTTTCGTCACATTGATTACTTGTGTGATTGGCGGACTAAATAAAAACATACTTTTGACGTTATCTCTATATTCTTTCTTTGCAGGAATGGGCTATTTGGTTCAACTTTACTTTGTAATGAAAGAACTGAAACGTTATAAAAAGTTAGGTGAATAATTCGAGAAAAAATATTTTAGCTTTAGCATCTTGGTATCCGAGTAGAATTTTTTTAGATAATGGAGATTTTATTCAGCGCCATTTACGTTCTATCTCTACTTTAAATAATGTGACGCTTGTTCATGCAGTAAAAGATGAAAATTTAAAATCTAATTTTGAAATAGATGATTCTATCAACCAAAATGTAAGAGAAATAATTGTTTATTTTAAACCATCTTTTTTTCGCCCGTTTAATTTAATCAAACAATTTATAGCTTTTCTGAAAGGAGTTTCTTTGATTAATAATTTTGATATAATTCATCTCAATGTTGTTTATCCGGCAGGTTTAGTTGCTTTATTTTTGAAAAATAAATACAAAAAACCAATAGTTTTAACAGAGCATTGGACAGGATTTTCTCCAGAACGTTTTATTTCATTTCCATTTTACAAGAAGTTTTTAATTAAAATAATACTTAGAAAGGTAGATGTTTTAACGCCTGTTTCAAATGATTTAGCACAGAAAATACTTAAAATTTATCCTATAACAATTGTAAAAATTATTCCAAATGTTGTGGATGTAGAATTGTTTTCGGTAAAAGAAGATTGTAAAATAAAAAGAATAACTTTTTTACATCTTTCGCATTTAGAAAATGAACATAAAAATATTTTAGGAATGTTGAATGTTGTTAAAAAGTTAGTTGATAATGGCTATAATTTTGAATTTCAGATTGGAGGAAATGGAGATTTAACTTTGATTAATAATTTTGTTGAAGAAAATAATTTGTCTGCTTTTGTAAAATCTTTTGGGCGATTACAACATTTTGAAGTGAATCAAAAGATGAAAAATGTGAATTGTTTTGTACTTTTTAGTAATTATGAAAATCAACCTTGTGTACAAATAGAAGCTTTTGCTTCGGGAATTCCTGTTATCGCAAGTGATGTTGGTGGAATTAAAGAATTTATGCCAAATAATTTTGGATTTATTGTGAATAAAAATGATGAATCAGCACTTTATAAAGCAATGGTTGAGGTGATAGAAGGTTATGAATTTGCAACACCAAAGGAATTAAATAATTATGTTTTGAATAATTTTTCTAAGGAAGAAATTGCTCAACAATTTGATGATGTCTACACGAAAGTTTTAGAATGAAAGATTTAATCAAATTCATACAATCCTTTTTACAAAACAATGGTTTTTACGTTTTTTTATCTTTTGTGGTAGAAAAATTAGTGATGTTGATTAATACCATTTTCATTGTAAAAATGATTCCTCAAGATGAATTTGGTCGTATAACACTTATCGCATCTATCATTGGGTTTGTTACGCCATGGAATGGATTAGGTTCATTACAGGTTTTGATGAAATTTGGTGCTGGTGAAGAAAATGAACAAACACGTAAAGACCTAAGTCGAAAATTATTTAGAAATGGTGTTATTAATCAGCTTATTTTATGTAGTCTTTTTATTGTAATTGCTAATTTTTATGCCATAAAATTTGATCATTTATTGTGGATTATTCTCTTGTTTTCTGTTCGTCTTTTGGGCTTATTTTTCCAATCACATCTTACAATTGATTATCGTATAAATGGTTTTAATAAAAAGTTTGCTTCATTAAATATATTGATTAACTGTTTGGGACTGATTTTTACATTTTTCTTAACCATCAACTTTGGAGCAATTGGTTATATGATTTCGCTGGCGATTACACCTTTTATTAGTTTATTTTTCTATTCTAAAACAATTTTACAACAATCAATAAGTGGTTTAAGTGAAATGAATTGGAAAATGATGTGGAAATATGGAAGAATGGAATCTTTGGCTTATTTCGCTTCAGAGTTATTGTTTTCGATTGATATTGGAATGATTGCGATTTTTATGACAGATAAAGATATTGCTTTGTATAAAGTTGCGATTCTTTTGCCTATGAATTTATTATTTATTCCGACTATATTATTTCAAACCGATTTTCCTCGAATTATTAAAAATAGTCAGAACAAGGATTTTCTGAAATTTTATATAAAAAATTATTATAAGCTATTCATTCCTATAGGAATTAGTATTCTTTTAGGAAGTTATTTTCTTAGAGATTTTATAATCGAGTTATTTTTCAATAAAAGTTATTTAACTGGTGGTACAGTTTTTTTTATTGCAACAATAGCAGTTGTTTTAGCAATGTTGTTTAGAGTATTATACATTAACTTGAATAGTACAATAGGAAGATCAGATTGGAATGTAAGAGTATCAATCCTCTCAATTGTTTGTTTAGTTATTTTTGATGCGCTATTAATTCCTTTTTATGGAATAGAAGGAGCAGCTTTAGGTATGTTAATAACTTTCTTAATTTCTGGATTATACGCATATTATTTGTTTAATAAGTATTTAAAAAATATTTAAAAATGTCATTATCAAAAAAAATATCAAAATTTATAAATGGATTTTTTCAAATTTGTAAGAATCCTTGGTTATTAAATATTATCATTGACCAAAATGAAAATTGGGAAAAGAAAACGCCAAATCATTATAAGAAAGGACTAAATCAAGTTTCTTTAGATCAATTATTTCCAAATTTTGACGGAAAATTAGATACAGTTGCTTTTTTAGATGGCGGTTCTTTGATTACAGATTTATTACTGCTGAAAAATGCGTGTAAAGAATTTGAACAATGTAAATATTTCGAAATTGGAACTTGGAGAGGAGAAAGTATTGTTAATTTGATTGATGTTGCTGATGATTTGAATACGTTAGATTTAGATACAAAGGATTATAAAACGTATAACTTTTCACAAGATTATGAAAATGCACATGGTTTTTTTATAAAAGATAAATCTAAAATAAAACAACATTTAGGAGACTCGACTAAATTTGATTTTTCAGGATTGAATAAAAAATTTGATGTAATTTTTATCGATGGAAATCATCGTTTTGATTTTGTAGTTTCGGATACAAAAAATGTTTTTGAACATCTGATTCATGAAAACTCTATCGTTATTTGGCATGATTATGCATTCTCGCCAGAAAAGATACGTTTTGAAATATTGAATGCAATTATAAAAGGAGTTCCTAAACAATTTCATAAAAATCTATATCATGTAGAAAATACAATGTGTGCTATTTATACACCAAAGAATTATGAAGGAAATATTCTTAAACTTTACGATAATCCAAAGAGAATTTTTTCTATAGATTTAAAAATTAATTAATGAGAAACAACATGCTTCTGTAGTAGTTTCTGAATATAAAATTTATAACGATTCTTTTTTATAAAAATTGCTGGGTTAGAAATACAATTATCCATCGGAAGTCGCTGAATATTTGTTGAAATCTCATCGTTTTTTATTCCTGCCGTACCAAATGTAAAATCGGATTTTATAGTATTAAAAAAGTTTATAGAAACTCCATCATCTGTAAAAGGAAAAGAAAAAACTCGATAATCCAAATTAAACTTTTGTTGGATAAAATCTAAACTTTCATTTGTCTCTATAAGTTGTTGTTCAAAAGAAATATCGCGATAATAAGGATGATTCATTGAATGTGCGCCAATTGTAAAGCCTTGATGAATTAATGCTTTAATTTCATTTTCATTCAAATAAATTTCAACATCATTTAGTTTTATTTCTTGTTTTAAAATTAATGAATTAATTTTTTTAAGATCATGAATAGAATAATTTAAAAGTTCTTTTTTAAGGTTATTGTCTGTAATATTTTCCAAAATGAAAGCAACTTTATACCGATAAAAAATTTCTTGATTGTCAATAAAATTCGGATTGATGAAAAAAGTCGCATCTAAATTTCGTTCTTTTAATATTGGAGCAATTATAGAGTAACATTCTTTCAAACCATCATCAAAACTAAGATGAAAGTAATTTTCTTGAGGAATAAAACCATTTTTTTTATACAAATCAATTAATTCAATCATAGAAATATTGGCATAATTTTTCTGAAAAAAATCTAATTCACGCTGAAATTGATCAATGGATTTTAATGGATATAATTGATCGATATGAATTAATCGTTTATCTGAAACTGTGTGGTAAAAAGGAAATATATTTTTTTTGAATAAATTTAATATCATAAAATAGCAGTCTTAACGTTTGTAAGTAATGAATGCAATTAAAACATTTTATAAAAAATTATTTTCTGAAAAGATAAGGATTAATAATAGAAAAAATTTGAAGAAATTGAATGGATTATTTCTGAAAGGAAATAATTTTTATTGCAATTGTTGCGAACAATCTTTTTCTAAGTTTTTGGATAAATCAAACGGTATAGATAACCGAGAGAATGCTGAATGTCCAAATTGCGGTTCATTAGAAAGGACAAGAGTTTTGTTAGAATTTATAAAAAACGAAACAGATTTATTGGCTAGACCTAATAAATTATTGCATATTGCTCCAGAAGATGCTTTGAAAAATATTTTTAAACAGACCGATAATTTACGTTATGTCAATGCAGATATTAACATCAATCTTGCTGATGAAGAAATGGATATTACTTCAATAAATTATCCTGATAAGACATTTGATTATATTATTTGTTGTCATGTTTTAGGTCATATTCCTGATGAAAAAAAGGCAATTGATGAATTGTTTCGAGTTCTAAAAAAAGGAGGGAAAGCATTGATTCAAACTCCTATTCATCCAATAAATAATACGTTTGAAAATGCTGAGCTTAAGACGGAAGAAGAACGATTAAAAAATTATGGTGAAAAAGATTTATTACGATTACATGGTCAAGATTTTCAAGAACGATTAAAACGTGATAATATGCTAATCGAAAAAATTGATTATCGTAATAACATTGAAAATGATTTAGCAAAGAAACTTTCTGTTGGAAATGGTTACCGTGAATTAATTTTTCTTTGTCAAAAAATCTAAGTTAGAATAGTTTGTATAATGCTTTTCTATAGGACCAAAGTCTTGCATAAATTTGGCTATAGAAGGAACCATAGAACCTTCGAAATCAAGTGTTAACTCTGAATTAGAAAAGTTTTTGATAATGTAATCTATCATAAAGTCTGATCCAAAATTACTTTTCGAATTCTTATTTCTTGCGAAAGCAAAATTATAAATTCTATTTTTAGAAATCATGATTAGTTGACAACCAAGTAAGTTCTTTTCATTGTCAAAAATTTCATAAACATTAATGATTTTTTTACTTAATAACTGCTCAAGTTTATCTTTTGAATAGTTAATTAAGTTATTTGAAGTCATATACTCGTAAGAAGAATTTATTTTATGAAAGTTATTTAATTGATTAGTTTTGTTTAAGTTATAATCAAATTTTATTGCTTGTCTAACTTTGTTTCTTCGATTTCTGCTATAATTTGAAAATAAATTTTCATAATCTTGACCCAAATCTAAGATATAATTAACCTTTTTCTGTCCCTTCGGCTCAAACATCTCTGTATTTTCTTCATTAAAAGCATAAGCTCTCACTAAATTTCGATGTAGTTTTTTTTCAAAACGTTTGAAAGTTTCTTTCGAAAAATTTGCTTGATGAAAAACTCCTAATTGTTGACAATAAATTGGTTGTACAATGAATTTAAACCCAAATTTCTTCACAAAAGGTAAAGGCATTATGGCTTCATAATCGTTCAAAACATAACAATCCCAATTGTTTTCAACTAAAGCATCTAAATAAAAAACTTCTGCATAAATGCGGTAATTCACCGATCTGTTGAGACATTCGGTGTATTTATTAACATCTAATTTTTTTCGAGAAACTCTTTTTATCATTCAAAAATACTTTCGTAAACTTTTCGCCATTCAGCCCAATCTTCGTTCAAGTTTGATTGGTGGAATAATGTTATAAACGTTCCGTTTGTGGCTTTAATTGTTTGTTTCAATCGTTTTATTTCTTCTAAAGCCTGTTGTGGTGTTAATTTTAAATAATTTTTCAATGTAACATCCATTGCGACAAAAGGATATATTGTTAACAATGTTTGTCGATTTGTTGATAAATCAAACCATTTGAATGGAGTAGAAGTACCAGCTCTAAAGCCTAATTGATGTGGGAATCCCATGGTGTAATCTTCCGAAATTTCGTTTATTAACAATTGTTGATAAGTGTGAGGGAAGCTCAATTTAATGAAATGTTGACGTGATTTTTTTATCGGTTGATTGATGATTTTTTCTAATCGATTAATTTCAGTTGTTAATTTATTTTCTTCAAAATTAGATTGATAAGAAGGATGAATTCCAATTTTTGCCCAAGTTGAAATGTTATTCATTAAATCTTTTTGAGCATTATTTTTCCATTGATGATTTTTATCAAAAGTAGAATAATCACCCAATAACCAAAAGAAAACTGTTTCAATTTGATGTTTTTCAGCTAAATCTTTCAAATAATCAAATGTATCATAAGGATCTTTTTCTTTCTGATTCAAAACCTTGATTTGCTGTTTTGCTTCCGAAAAATTTCCTTTAATAATTTTCTTAAAAAGTGAACCAAATTTTACTTTAGGTGAATGATGAAGATATTTCCATGCATAATCTACATCGTGAGTATTAATCTGTTTGAAAACTCTCTGTTTAAAATATATTTTAGGAAATTTAGACTTTATTTTTTGTTGAATTTCAAGACAAATTTCATCTACAATTGGTTTCGAATAATCTAAATCCGAACCTAAATAACGATCATGTTGATCAAATTGTCCTGGTTTAGCAATGTATTCTTCATAACGAGAAAGCCAATAAAAACATTTACCAAATTCATTTAAAATTGAATAATCAATATTTTTTCGAATAGTTGTTTCTAATAAAATATCATCAACTTTATAATTGATTTCATTATCTAAAAATTGATTCGAAAAGTTGATTTTTGGTAAAATTGATTGTGAAAATTCTTCAAAATCTGTAGTCGTTTTGTAGTCAATTCCCAAAAAATCATGAAAAATAAAATCGAAAATATATTCAATTCGACTTGTGATTTTTTCTGTAAATATGATGATTTTTTGACTCAAATAGTTTTCAATAAAGATTAAAGATATCAAATTAGACCATCATCCGCAAATGAATAAAAATCTTTTTGAGAAACAATAATGTGATCTAAAACTTGAATATCTAAAAGAGTGGCACCTTCTTTTATTTTTCGAGTAATGTGTATATCAGACTGACTTGGAGTAAGATTTCCAGAAGGATGATTGTGAGAAAGTATCATTCCAGTTGCCATTAACTCTAAGGCACGTTTAAAAATTACTCGAATATCGACAGCGGTTTGATTAATTCCACCTCGTGAAATTTGCTCAGTTTTAATGATTCGATTTCCTTGATTGAGAAACATTACCCAAAATTCTTCGTTTGGTAAATCACCAATTTGTTGTTGTAAAATTATGGCTGCGTCTTTGCTTGAAGTAATTTTGTCGCGTTCTAAAATCTCTTGCGAATTTCGTCTTCTTCCAATTTCCATTGCTGTGATTATCGAAATAGCTTTTGCTTCTCCAACTCCTTTGAATTTGCATAAATCTACAATTGAATATTTAGCTAATTCATTCCAATTATTGTTCGCAGAATTTAAGATTCGTTTTGCCAATTCTACAGCCGATTCTTCACGATTTCCGCTTCCCATGATAATCGCTAACAATTCGGCATCAGAAAGCGACGAACGTCCTTTTAAAGCTAGTTTTTCGCGAGGACGATCATCTTCATTCCAGTTTTTTATCGAATTTTTATTCTCTAAGTAATCCGTCATCGTCGTTCGTAATTTTTATATAAGTATAATAAAAACCGTCATGAAACTCTTCACTAATTCCGAGTGTATTTTGCTCAAGATGAAAACTTTTTCCCATCGATGTATTTCCATTGGTGTAAATCATTGGAACAAGCTCTGTTTTATGAATACTTTTCCCTTTTGCTAAATTATAAGTTACTCGATTTGTTTCCTTACCATTGATAATTGTAATCATCTCAGTGGGCGTAAATTCTATAACTGTAACACGGTCTGCAGGTGGTAATTGTTCGCGTCCTACGATTCCAGCTGATAATTTTACCAATTTCCATCTCCCTATAAGTGTTGGCTCTTGAGTTCTTTCGATTTTATCAGTAGAATCATTCGCTTTTTTTTCTGTTGTTGCTTTGGTTGATTTGCAACTTGATAAGGCAATAAATGCAGTAAATATGATATGAGTGATTTTATTTTTCATGGTTAAAATTTAGATTAAATATAATAAAAAAGCTCGAACAAATTTGTTCGAGCCTGATATTTAATAAAATAGATTTTTTATTTATTCACTTTTGCCCATGTATCTTTAAGCGTAACTGTTCTATTGAAAATTAATTTTTCTGTAGAAGAATCACGATCTAAAGCAAAATATCCAATGCGTTGAAATTGGAATTTATCCTCGACTTTAGCTTCTTTCAAAGCAGGCTCAGCAAAACCTTCTTTTACAGTTAAAGAATTTGGATTGACAAATTGTAAAAAGTCAACATCTTTCTCTGCATCAGGAGATTCAACTGTAAATAAACGATCATATTCGCGCACTTCGATTGGAATATTTTCTGTTGCAGAAACCCAATGCAATGTACCTTTTACTTTACGTTTAGAAGCTTCAGTTCCGCTTCCAGACTTCGTTTCAGGATCGTAAGTTGCATAGATTGTTGTGATATTTCCTTCAGCATCTTTTTCTGCTCTTTCAGCTTTAATGAAATATGCACCTTTCAAACGAACTTCGTTTCCTAAAGATAAACGGAAGAATTTTTTAGGCGCTTCTTCCATAAAATCTTCACGTTCGATATAGATTTCACGCGTAAAAGGAACGATACGAGTTCCAGCAGTTTCATCTTCTGGGTTATTCTCAATTTCTAATTCCTCTACTTGCCCTTCAGGATAATTTTCGATGATAACTTTTACTGGATCAATGACAGCAAAAACACGAGGAGCAATTTTATTTAAATGATCACGAACAGAAAATTCTAATAACGAAATATCTAAAACATTATCACGTTTTGCAACACCGGCTGTATTCCAGAAATTCTTGATCGATTCTGGCGTATAACCGCGACGACGCAAACCTGAAATTGTAGGCATACGTGGATCATCCCAACCTATTACAACTCCTTCTTGTACCAATTTCATCAACTTTCGTTTACTTGTAATCATGTACGAAACATTACCACGAGCAAATTCGCGTTGTTTTGGTTTTTGAGGTTGATTTGGCAACTCAACATTATTCACATACCATTCATATAAATCGCGGTGATTTTTGAATTCTAACGAACACAATGAGTGAGAAATTCCTTCGATATAATCAGATTCTCCATGTGTCCAATCGTACATTGGGTACATTTTCCATGTATCTCCAGTACGGTGATGAGGACGTTTCAAAATACGATACATCACAGGGTCACGCATATTCATATTCGGAGAAGTCATATCTATTTTTGCACGCAAAACATGAGAACCTTCTTCAAACTCTCCAGCTTTCATTCTTTCGAATAACTCTAAGTTTTCTTCTACAGAACGATCTCTATAAGGAGAATTAACTCCTGGTTCGAAAGGAGTTTTACGTTGCTCATTAATCAATTCCGATGTTTGATCGTCGATGTAAGCTTTTCCTTCTTTGATTAATTGTACAGCCCAATCGTAAAGCTGCTGGAAATAATCAGAAGCATAACGTTCCTCTGCCCATTCAAAACCTAACCATTTTACATCTTCACGGATAGAATCTACGAATTCTTGTTCTTCTTTGTCAGGATTAGTGTCATCAAAACGTAAGTTTACAGGCGCATTGTAACGCTGTCCTAAACCGAAGTTTAAGCAGATTGCTTTTGCATGCCCGATATGCAAATAACCATTTGGTTCTGGTGGGAAACGAAAACGTAAATTTTCTTTCGGCATCCCGTTGGCTAAATCATCTTCGATGATTTGCTCAATAAAATTCAATGATTTTTTTTCTTCTTCCATTTTTTAATTACGATTGAGTTTGCAAAGGTACGAAATTGACAATAAAAATTGAGTGATTGTTTTTTGAAAATTGAGTACATTTAATTCAAAAATTTGAAGAGTAATGAAAAGATTACGAGTATTTTGTGAATTTTATAAAGTTAATTTAGTCGTGTTCTTGATATGGAGCATATTAATTGGTTGTGTTTTTGGACCAGTTATATATATGAATTCAATAATTATTATAGCTATTATTTCAGAAATTACATCCTTTCTTTTTTATAAATTTTATAGAAAACATGAATTATATTTTTACTATAATTTTAGATTTTCATTAAGAAAATTGTATTTTTTTTCTTTAGGATTAACTTTATCAATTTCTTTTTTAATCTTGTATTTGTATGAAGGATTTATTCCTGGAAGTAGATAGTATTCAAAAGTCTTTTAATGGAAATAATATTTTAAAAAATATTTCTTTTCAAGTTAAAAAAGGTGAAATCGTTTCTATTATAGGTAGAAATGGAAGTGGTAAATCAACACTTTTTGATGTTATTTTTGGTTCAATTTCTTCTGAAAATAAATTTGTTCGAATTAATGGTGAAGTTAAGAAAAATACGTTTGAAGTAAAAGATGGTTTAGCGTTTGTAACTCAATTCAATCATTTTCCTCAAAATATTAAAGTAAAAACTCTAATTGATTTGTTTATAGATGAAGAAAGAATAAAAATAAAATTCTTAGAGGACGATTTGATAATGAATATTTTAAAACATAGAGTTAAAAATACTTCTTATGGTCAACAACGATATTTACAAGTGAAAATTTATCTATATTCGACGTCAAGTTTTTGTATTTTAGATGAGCCTTTTGCTTGATTATCACCATTAATGATAGATAATATTTCTCGACAAATTATTGAACAATCAAATCATAAAGGAATTATTATATCTGATCATCAGTATGAATATGTGCTAAATATTTCGACTAAAAATTATGTATTAAAAGAAGGAAATTTAATCAAAATTGAAGACAGAAATGATTTGAAAAAACTAGGATATTTAAATAATTACCCCAAATAAATTTCTAATAATCCGTTAGGAATTTGGATAAGCATTGCTTTTTCTTCTCGATTAACTTCAAGAATCCATTCGTCAATCATCGGAATTAAGATTTCTTTTCCATTCGCATCTACTTCGAAATAAGCTTGCGCTGCAGAATCGTTAACAGATTTTATTGTCCCAACTTCTGTATTTGTTTGATCGTAAATTGTGAAACCAACAATTTCGTGGTAATAAAAATCTGTTCCAGAAAGTTCTGGTAATGATTTTAGAGGTAAATAAAGTTCGCGATTGATTAATTTGTCGACATCTTCGTCTTCAACATCTTCAAACTTTACTAATAATTTTGTGCCTTGATAAGGCTGAGAAGTTTCGAAAAAAAATGGAACCAGTGTACCATCTTGCTCGATGAACACTGCTTCCAAAGTATCGTATAATTCTGGTTCGTCTGTATCCAAGTGAATGATTAAATTACCTTTGAAACCATGTCTCTTTGTAACTTTACCTAAATAGTAGCAATCATTTTTTGTCATTTGGAACGTCTCTGAACTTAAAAATTATTCTTCTGTAGCAACTTCTTCAGTTGTACCTTCTGCTTCTTCAGCAGGAGTTTCTTCAACTTGTGCAGCAGCTTCAGCTTCCTGAGCAGCTTTTACACGAGCTTCATTAACAGCTTTTTCAGCTTCTAATGCAGCAGCTTTAGCAGCAGCAGCACCTGAAGTTAAACCGTCTTTTTTAGCTTGAACTTTTTCACCTTTAGCTTCTAACCAAGCGTCGAAACGTTTGTCAGCTTCTTCTTGAGAAAACGCACCTTTAGCAACACCACCTAATAAGTGTTTTTTCATAAAAGCACCTTTGTAAGATAATAAAGCTTTAGCAGTATTAGTTGGCTCAGCACCAGTTTGTAACCATTTTACAGCAGAATCAACATTTAATTCTACAGTTGCAGGGTTAGTAATTGGGTTGTAAGTACCTAATTTTTCGATGAAACGACCATCACGTTTTGCTCTTGAGTCAGCAACTACGATGTGAAAGAATGGTTTTCCTTTACGACCATGTCTTTGTAATCTAATTCTTGTAGCCATAGTATAACTAATTATTTTGGGAACTCGTCCCGTTTTACAAATTTGAGGTGCAAATATACAATATTTTTGATAAATAATTATTTTAAAAGTGATTATTAAATTAATTCTGAAAAATCAAGTTTTTTGAATAATGATTCTGACGTATTTTTAAACTCGGAAATAAATTTAAAAAATGAACAAACAAGAAATACTTATTCAGACACAAGCTTATATCAAAAAAACTTTTTTAGATGAAGGAACAGGACACGATTATTTTCACATAGAACGTGTGGTGACAAATGCGAAGAAGATTTTAGAAACTGAAAATGCAGATTCTTTTTTGGTTGAATTAGCAGCTTGGACACATGATATCGGTGATTATAAATTGCATAATGGAGTTGATAAATCGGAGGAATTAATTAGAAAATTTTTAGAATCAATTCATGTAGAGGAAGAATCAATTCAGAAAGTATTGGAAATAGTCTCGCAAGTTTCATTTAGTAAAGGAAATAAACCAACAACTATCGAGGCTGAAATTGTGCAAGATGCTGATCGTTTAGATGCAATTGGAGCGGTTGGTATTGCGCGTTGTTTTGCATATGGCGGAAGTGTAGGTAGTATTTTATATAATCCGTACGATAATTCGAAAGACGCTTCTAGCGTGCAACATTTTTATGATAAATTATTTAAATTAAAAGAGTTGATGAATACCAAAACAGCAAAAGAAATTGCTTTAAAACGTCATCAGTATATGGAAAATTTTATCGAAGAATTTTATCAAGAAGTGAAATAATATTGTAACTTATTATTCATTTAATTATCCTTAATGAAACTAAAATTTACTCTAATTTATTTGTCACTTTTATTGATATGCAGTTGTGCTTCTGTCGAGAAATATAATGCAGATATTGATAAAGAGATTCCTGCGAATAAATTGAAAAAAGATGTAGATTTTGTTTATAAAAAACTAAAAAGATATCATCCAAAATTAGATTTATATACTTCTCAAGAACAAATTGATTATAAATTTGATAGTCTTAAAAAGTCAATTGATAAACCATTGAAACCAAATGATTTTTATGTCAAGTTTTTTCCGATTTTCGAAAGTTTAGAACATGGTCATACAGATATTTATCCGATATATAAACGATTAGAAAAGAGCAAGGAAAAAAAATACAAAGAATCTAAATCTGCTTTTAGTGATTATAGTTTTTTTTGGCAAAATGATTCAGTTTTTTTAGTGACAGATTACAGTAAAATCAATCCGATTAATCAAGGTTCGGCTTTGCTTTATATAGATAGTGTTTCTACAAAGTATTTATACGATAAATATAAAAAAAGTATTTATGGAGATGGTGAAAATCAAACTTTTTCGGATAATGTCTTTAACCGAACTTTTCTCAATTATTTTACTTTAGAAAATGGAATTAAAGATTCGGTTGAATTAACTTTTAAAATGGGGAATTCAATCATCCGAAAAAAAACATTTCGTACCTATCCAAAACCTAAAAATGATAAGATTTCAGAACTACCAAAAATTACAAAAGAGCAGAAAGAAGTTGAGCGAAAAGTTAGGATAAAACAAAAGAAATACGGCTATTCTAAAAGTTCCAAAACCTATTCCAAAGATTTGACTTTTCCTACGAACGACAGTACGATTGCGGTGTTAAAAGTAACTGATTTCAGGAAAGGAAAAATACGCGAACTATATAAAGAGGTTTTTACGGATATCAAGAATCATAAAGTTCAAAATTTAGTTCTTGATCTTCGCAACAATGGTGGTGGTTACCTAAAAGATTCGCACTATTTATACGCTTATTTGGTCGATGATTCCAAGGCATTTTTAGATGAAAAAATCGTCGCGAACAAAACCTCTTTTGGCAAGTCGTTGTACAATCTTTTTCCCGTTTATTCCTATCCGTTGCTTTGGTTGGGATCGGGTTATACTTATTTTTCGACGTCAAAAAATGCTAAAAATGAATACGAATTGCACATGCCTTTTTCGCATGTCAAAATAGATAAAGAGCTCGTGTATCACCACAATTTGTATGTCATTATAAATGGTGGTTCTTACTCTGCTTCGGCGTTGATTTCGGCTAATCTTCAACTAAAAAATCGAGCATTTTTTGTAGGTGAAGAAACGGGAGGAGATTTTAATGGAACGGTTGCTGGGTTGATGCCAAAATTTACGTTGCCCAATTCCAAACTCAAAATTTCGGTTGGTACAGTTTATCTTTCTCCTATTGAAAAGCGAGATGAACAGGCGCATGGTGTTTATCCAAACCAAGTTATTCAACCTAATTTGCAAGATAAAATTAAGCGTACGGATGCTGAACTGAAATGGATTTTAAATGATATTAAAAAAGGAAATATCGAATACAATAAAGCTTTAAAAATATAAAATCATCTCCTGAATTAAGGAGATGATTTTTATATTTTTAGCGTTTGAGCGGGCTATTCGTTACAATCTTTTTTGTAGACACCGCGTCTACAAAAAAGGATTTCCACTACTATCCCTAACGCATTTTATTTTTTGTTGAAACTACAAAAAATAAAGTTCTGAATCGTATCAAATGGCGTTTTATGATCAATTGTAAAACATTCTATTTTCTCAAAATTAGCTTCAAAAGTTGAGGTTAACGACGTTTCATCATTTTGTTTTATTTCCAAACCACTACATTTTAATGGTCCATTTGTCGAAAAAGTTCCAATTACCATATTTCCTTTTACAGCTTTCGAGACCAAATTTTGGTACTTTTTGATGTCATTTTCTTCTATTAAAAAATGAAAAACTGCTCTATCGTGCCAAATATCGTATTGTTCTGTAGGTTCAAATTCGGTGATATCAGCAACAATCCAAGTTACTTTTTCTGCATTATTTCCTAAACGCTTTTTTGCTCTTTCCAACGCATTTGCAGAAATATCCAAAACAGAAATATTTTCATATCCTTCTTCCAATAAAAAATCGACCAACTTACTATCTCCACCACCAATATCAATAATTTTAGCTGTTTTATCAGCTCCAAAAGAATGAATAAAATTTAAAGAAGTTTCTGGTTTTTCTTGTGTTCAACTCACTTCTTCTGGAGTTTTTACTTCATATATATGTTCCCAATGAGATTTTTTATTGTCGTTCATAGCTTTTGTATTTTGTTTAGGTGCAATTTCGACTTTTTATTTAAAATGAAGCATAACAAAAATTACAGAACTGAGTCTATTTTTTCTATAAAAAACACCTTTTACTAAATATAATGGTTATTATACACTTAAATAATTTAAGCTAAATTATTGATATTGCGAAAGTGCTGTTTTGGATAAATAAAATTGATTCAGAAACTTCTTTGTAAGGAGCATTTTTACGTTGAAACTGCATATCTAAATCACCATTTTTAAGTGTTATTTCTCAAGTTTTCGTTTAATCTTCTTGTAGTTTTTTGAACGAATAATTTTTCCTTTATCTGTAATCAAAAGAGCAGCGTAATCTTTTTGTTGATTGATAAAATTCAATCCTTTTTCTTTTCCTAAAACCATGATAGAAGTGCTAAAACCATTACACATTTCAGCATCCGTCCCAATAACTGTAACCCCTGTTAATCCTGTTGAAGGATAACCAGTTTTGGGATTAATAATGTGTGAATAGCGAACTTCATCAATCAAAATAAATTTTTCGTAATCACCAGAAGTCGTAACAGAGGCATTTTTCATTGAGAGAATATCCAACATTTTATGTCGATTAAATGGATTTGTAACTCCAATTTTCCAAAGTTCTCCATTTGGTTGATTTCCCCAAGTTGTCATATCACCAGAAGCATCAATTATACCCGCTTGTATTCCTAAGTCTTGCATGAAAGTTCGTGCTTTTTGTGCTGCATAACCTTTTCCTGTTGAACCAAAACCGATTTTCATTCCAGCTTTTTTTAAGAATATTGTTGAATTTTCTTCATCTAAAATAATGTTTTGATAACCGATTTTTTCGATGGCTTTTGAAATCTCTTCCTGAGTTGGAATCTTTTCCATTGAACCATCAAATTTCCATATTTTGTCCATTGCCGCAAAGCTAATGTCAAAAGCACCATCGGTTAGTTGCGAAAAATAAATCGCACGCTTTGTTAAGTCAAAAACTTCTCGATCTACTTTTATCGCCTTTATTCCTGCATTTTGATTGACAAGAGAAACTTGCGAAGTTGGTTTCCAGTCAGAAATCAAATTCTCGATTCTGATCATTTCATCAATTGCTTTATTGATATTTTTTTCAACAGAAATAGAATCGGTGTCAACCAATGTAATTTTGAATTTACTTCCCATCAAAATTGTATCTCTAACTCCAACCGTTTGAGCATTTATCGGAGTTAGAACATACAATAGTATAAAAGTGAATATATTTTTTAGAATGAATTTCATTTTGGTTTATTCATTTGTTATTCTGAGTTTATCGAAAAGTATAAAGCTTAAAGATACCTCGACAAGCTCGGTATGACAGGTATTAGGTTATTCTGAACTTGTTTTAGGATTGCATCAAAATTATTTTTCTAGTAACAATCCGTCAAAAATTGCCCATTTGTTTTGAATTCTTCGAATGATTTATTCAAATGTTCTTGACAGATTTGTTCCAAAACTTTCTCTACATCATGTTGCATTGTGAGAGCACCACAAATCATAAGAATTCCACCATTTTGTAATGTTTCAGCAAAGAATTTAGCATCACGATTGACTAAATCCATCACATACTGTTTATTTTCTTCACGAGAAAATGCAATGTGAAATTGACTCAAATGATTCGTAAAAATTTGTTTCGTAGCAAATTCTTGATAAGATTTTGTTGTTTCATTATCATGTCTGAAACCACAGTATAAATGCGTTTCAATATTTTTTGAATTCTCATCAATCATCCCAAGAAAAGGTGCAATTCCTGTTCCGTTTGCAATCATCACAACTTTTGAAGCTTTTGGAAATCTAAAGGCTTTATTTTTTACAATTCGAGCTTTAATCGTAGAATTTTGAACCAAATTATATAAATATTGAGAACCTAATCCAAACTCATGCAATTTTACAATTAACTGTAATTTATTATCTACTTTTCCAACCGAATATAAGCGTTCTTTGTGATCACTTTCGGGATAAATTGCTAATAAATCTCCAGATTTGAATTTCTCTTTTACATCTAAAATAACTTTAAATGTAGCATCTTCTTGTGTGATTTTAGTGGTAGAAATAACCTTAACATTTTTCAGTTCTAGTGCTTTTCCAACATACATCGCAGGCGTTGTTGCTAACGGAATATCTGTCGTTTCTTTGTATGCAATGACCCAATTTGTGAATTCTTCCGGCGATTTATCATTTACTGTTTTCAAATCCAATAATTGAGTAGCCCATTTTTGATCATTCAACCATTTGTCAACTTTTATCGCATATCCACAATAATCTGAATAGGCTCTTGAGCCAAATCCTACAACCGAAAATTCGATGGATTGGTTTTGTGGAAATTGTGTGATTAATTGTTCAAATTTCTTAGCATTCGCAGGCGCATCACCAATTCCATAAGTGGAAGTAAAAATGATGAGTTGTTTTGCCTTTGGATAAATTTCATATTGATTCATCTGAGCGATGAATGATTTTTTCCCGTTTGCTAAAAATTGTTCTTGAATTTTTGAAGCAAAACCAACAGTCGATCCATTTTCAGAACCAACTAAAAGGATAATTTCAGCTTCGATAGCTTTATATTTATTTTTGCCGATTTTCGTTTTTGTACGTTTGAACGTAATTACAAATCCTGACCAAATAAAAAATAAAATATTAAGTGAAGCAATTCCTAAAATCGCTGCCCAAATCACATTGGTGCGACCCGTATGTAAATCGATATTAAATTTTTCTACAATTGCAGAATAAGGATTTAGCGATTCTGAAATAATCGCTCCATTTACTTGATTAACCGAAACCGATTTTTTTCTTAAATGGACTATAAATGGTTCAGCTTCATCATCTGGAATAAAAGGAAATTCAATCTTTTCTACACTACTTAATTTCGTGTTTTTGAAAAACTCAATGTCTTTTAAATCTTTTGGTTGTAAATTTTCTTTAGCTTGATGCTCGATTTCTTTTGGTTGACCAACTAAAGGTTCTAATCGTGCTAAGAAAATCAATGTTCCTGTTAATGCAATGATTAAAACTGGAATTAATAACCAACGTCCAGTTACAACGTGGAAATATTGTGAAAAAGAGTCTTTGTTAACTTTGATGAAGAAGTTTAAGATTCCTTGTTGACGTTTTACGATTAAGATTAATCCACTTATTGAAATTAACATCAATAAAAAAGAGACTACGCCAACGATTGCTCGACCAGTTTCTTTTAGAAATAATGAACGGTGCAAGGCTGTGACCCAATTGATGAAATCACTTTTTGGAACAATTTCACCAATCTTTTTTCCTGTTGTAGGATCAATGTAAGATTTGATCGAATTCCCATCTTCGTCCATAGCATCAATCGTCACAAAATCATTGTGATCAACTTTAACTTCTATTATTTCAAAATAATGCTCGCGCAAAGTTGGTAAAACTTGCGCGAGTGTTATGTTATCGAAATTTTCTACTTTGTATGCGGGCGATTTTTCGTTTATTGCATCAACAGCCAAAATTACTCCTGTGATAGATAGAATAACTAAAAATGCTGAAGATAAAATTGCAAGACTCAAATGCGCATATCTCCAAATAGATAATGTCATTTTTATTGAACTTTTATAAAACGTACGGCTTTAATATAAACTGAACCTTTGATACCTGCTTTGTTGTCTAAATCCGCAGAATTTAATGCAACTTCGGCGTCTTTTGCGACGTATTTTTGAGTTTCAACAGCAGATTCAAAACGTAATTTGTATCCTTTATTCAATTTTGCAGTATCAAACTCGATGACACGTGTAGCTCTCGCTCCTCCAGCAACTGAAGCACCTGTAATTCCGTTTAATTTTTCTTTCTTTTTACTATTGAATTTGTGCCATTCTTTTAACGTGTTGTACCACTCGTTATCCGTTCCCAAAACACCTAAAGTTTTTTCGTATTGTCCTTTTGGATTGATTAATGAAATCACTACATAGGCTTCTTTTCCTGTGTAATTATTCATCTGAATCATTGTTTTGTATTTTGTTGTTTGTGCAAAAGTGGCAGTTGCCATTAAGATTACAACTAATCCAACTAATTTTTTGATTAAGTTAAATTTCATCTCCTTCATTATTTTAAAAAGTCAATAGACACATTATTTTTCTTTAAGAATTCGTTTTCTCCAGCCAAATCATAAGCCGTTTCGTCAAATTCTGTTTTAATATCTTTTTTCGCTCCAGCAGCAACCAAAGTTTTCAAGATTGCATCATCTTTCGCAATCAAAGCTGCTTTGTGTAACGCTGTATTTCCGTCTTCATCTTGTGTATTAATATTTACACCTAATTCAATCGCTTTCTTTACCAAATTTACATTTCCTTTATCAACAGCGATGTGTAACAAAGTTGCACCTTTGCTTTGAGTAGCTTTAAAATCAACTTTTGCATTTGTTAATAAAGCTTGTTTTTCAGCGAATGATTCATCATTTGGTTTGAAAGAATTGAACCAATAATAAGCCAAATTATTTCCATCTTTATCAACAATATTAGCTTTAGCGCCTTTTTCTAATAATAAAGAAACGATTTGAGATGTTCCAGAAGCAACAGCTTTCGTTAAAGCTGACTCACCATTTTTATTAATCGCATTTACATTATTTGCTTTTGATAAAAATGTATTGATTAAATCTGTGTTTTTTCCTCCAGCAGCAACCATTAATGCAGTGTTTCCTTCTTTATCAGCAATTTTAGCATCAACACCTTTTGATAAGATAAAGTTGATTGTTTCTGAGTTTCCTCTGCGAGATAAAGCATATAATAATGTTTGTCCGTCTGGATTTAACGCTTTTGGATTTAATTTATATTTTGTAATTAATTCTTGGAAAACTTCTACACCATTTTCTTTTGTTCTCGAACCTTGAGTGGCAAAAAATAAAGCTTGATCTGTAGGTTTTACACCTTTCGCGATTAATTTATCTATGATTGATAAGTTTCCTAATTTTGCAGCATAATCCGCTATAGTACGTCCGTTAGCGTCTTTTTCGCTTAATGATAAACCTTTCGAAATAAAGTATTCTGTTACTTTTAAATCATCATCATTTGCAATTGCTTCCATAATTAAGTTAGTCCCATTTTCTCCTTTAACTTTTGGATTGGCACCAGCTTTAATTAACGCATCGTAAACCGCTATATTTTGATTTCCAGCACTTGCAGCATACGTAATCACATCGTAACCATGGCTGTCTTTGTAGTGAACATCAGAACCTTTGGCTAATAAATAATTTACCAATTCTAAATTCCCCGCAGCCGCAGCCCATTGAAGATAAATTCTTGAGTGATGCGTTTTTTTATCAATAGAATTTCCTTCTTGTTCAATTAAAAATTTAGTCACATTAAAATCTGCTTTATTGTTAATCGCTATCACAACAGGATCAAAGAAACCACCATTTTGAAAAGAAGGACTATTTCCTTTCGAAATTTCAGTTTTTACAGTTTCTATTGTTGGATTATTTTTCCAAAAACCAGCGTCCATCAACGTATTCGTTTGAGCTTGAATAAATGAAGCAACAAGGATAGCAGCAGAAATGAATAATTTTTTCATATGAATAGAATATATTGTAATGATTATTTAGACTAATTTTAATTTGATTTCAAAAGTATTATTTTTATTTATATTAATTCTAATTAAATTAAATAAATTTGGCTAATTCTGCTAAACATCAGTTTTTTGAAAACAAAAAAGATTGCTAATCTGCAATCTTTTATATTTCTAAACTACTTTACTCAGCTCGTCTTGGACCATTTTCTCTTGATTTCAAAACATTTTCTACATCTTCTAATTTGAAACCTTTGGCTTTCAATAAAATTAAATAATGATACATTAAATCCGCGGCTTCATTAATAAATAAATCATCGTTGTTGTCTTTGGCTTCAATTACCAATTCAACTGCTTCTTCACCTACTTTTTGCGCAACCTTATTGATTCCTCTTTTGAATAATTTGTTGGTATACGAATCTGGATCATTGTCCAAATCAATTCTATCGTTAATGGTTTGTTCTAATTCATATACAAATCCGTGGTTGGTTTCTTCTTTAAAACAAGTCGTAGAACCCGTATGACAAGTTGGTCCAAAAGGTTTTGCTTTGATTAAAACTGTATCGTTGTCGCAATCAACCGCAATTGATTTAACCTCTAAGAAGTTTCCTGATTCTTCACCTTTTGTCCATAATCTATTTTTTGAACGAGAATAAAAGGTCACTTTTCCAATTTCTTGGGTTTTGTTAAAAGCTTCTTCGTTCATATAACCTAACATCAAAACTCTATTGTTAAGATAATTTTGAATAATAACGGGAACTAATCCGTCATTACTTTTATTGAAATCGATCTTCATCGTATCGGAATATTTTGTTCTTTTAAATAATTTTTAAGCGTCGGAATTGGAATTTCACCAAAGTGAAAAATACTTGCAGCCAATCCACCACTTGCTTTTGTTTGGGTAAAAACTTCTGTAAAATGCTCCATTTTTCCAGCTCCACCCGAAGCTATTACTGGAAGATTTACAGTATCAGCAACTGCTTTTGTGATATCAATTTTGAAACCAGCTTTTGTCCCATCTCCATCCATAGATGTTAACAGAATTTCGCCAGCGCCAAATTCTTCTACTTTTTTGACCCAATCTAAGGTTTCCCATTCGGTTTCAATTTTTCCACCGCTTACGAAAACTTTTTGTGTTCCATTTACATCGCGAGTATCTACAGCAACGACTACACATTGCGATCCAAATCGAGCAGCTAAATCTGCAATTAATTGAGGATTTTTAACCGCCGAAGAATTCACCGAAACTTTATCTGCGCCAGCTTTGATGACCGCCGAAGCATCTTCCACCGAATTGATTCCACCACCAACTGTAAACGGTATATTAATCGCCGAAGCAATTTTCTCCACCATTTCAGCTAAAGTTTTACGCTTTTCAATGGTAGCTGTGATATCCAAAAACACCAATTCATCAGCGCCTTCTTCTACATATTTTTTTGCCAATTCTACTGGATCTCCCGCATCGCGTAAACCCACGAAATTAACCCCTTTTACCGTTCTTCCATCTTTGATGTCCAGACACGGAATGATTCTTTTTTTTAACACTTTAGTTCTAAGTTCTAAGTTCTAAGACTTAAGGTTGGAATCCTACATCCTAAATTTAGAACTGTTTTTTTTATATTAATTTAAATACCTTAGAACATAAGACTTATGTCTAAGAACTAAATTTATCGTTTTTTATAAATTTTTCGTAACCATTTAAAAGTCTTCCTACTTCTTCAGTTAATGAGAAAATAGTATCATAAATTTCTTGATTTAAATAGCCTAAATCTTTAGATAATAGTAGAAAATATTTAACTTCTTCTAAGGATCCAATTGAATGAGATAAGAAACTTAATCTGTGCGGAACTGTACTTTTCTTTCGACCTTCTACAATATTTGAAGGTACAGAATATGAGGCACGTCTAATTTGACTTGTGATACCAAATATTTCTTCTTTTGGAAAACTTTTGGTAATCTCGTAAATTTTCAATGTTAATTCGTGAGATTTTTTCCATACTAACAAAGATTCAAATGTATTCATAGCTATAAGTTTAGTAAGTAAAATTTACGAAATATTTTCCTTAGAACTTAGAGCATACGACTAAGAACTTTCAAATCAATTCTCCCTTCATAAATCGCTTTCCCTAAAATTGCTCCTTCGCAACCTAATTCTTTGACTTTAATTAAATCGTCGATAGAAGATACTCCGCCAGAAGCAATTAATTTGACATCCGACGCTGCTAAAATTTCAGCGTACAATTCGTTTGAAGTTCCTTGTAACATCCCATCTTTCGCAATGTCTGTACAAATCACATACTCAATTCCTTTGGTTTTATATTCTTGAATAAAATCTATTACATCTAATTCTGAGGTTTCTAACCAACCATGTGTAGCAATTTTTCGATCTTTAGCATCTGCGCCTAAAATGATTTTATCGCTTCCATATTGTGAAATCCATTCTTGAAATAAAGTCGGATTTTGAACCGCAATACTTCCACCTGTAATTTGATTCGCACCACATTCAAAAGCAATTCTAATATCATCATTAGCCTTAATTCCACCTCCAAAATCAACTTTTAAATTGGTTTTAGAAGTTATTAATTCTAAGGTTTTATAATTGATGATTTGCTTTGATTTTGCGCCGTCTAAATCCACCAAGTGCAAATATTCGATACCGTAATCCTCGAATTCTTTTGCTACTTCCAACGGATTTTCGTTGTATATTTTTTTTGTATCGTAATCGCCTTGCGATAATCTGACGCATTTTCCGTCGATAATATCTATAGCTGGAATGATTCTCATAATTGTTATGTTAGATTTACGATCTTGGAATTACGAATTACGATTAAAAAAAATAATCGTAATTCGTTAATCTACCTTCGTAAATTATTTTAATTCTTTCATGACCTCTTGGATTGCACGTTCCAATTGTGGGTCTTTATTTTCTAGTCGATCTAAGAACGTGTTTTTAATATAAATGTCAGGTTTAACACCAGTTTTTTCTAAATTTTGTCCATCCAAAGTATAAGTTCCCCAACTTGGTAAACGATAAAATGAACCATCAACTAATCCTTTTCCAGAAGTAAAAATGATCCATCGATACGTTTCTTGACCGATGATTTTTCCTAATTTTAAAGCTTTGAATCCTGCGGCTGTCATTTCTGCATCGCTTAATGAGTATTCGTTAATTAATAAAACAATTGGTTTTCCTGAAGGTGCAAAGTTCGGTTGAACAGTTAATTGTCCTTCACGATATTTCCATTTCAAATAAGGTCTTTGCGATAAAAAGTTCAAGACTTTATCATGTACATTTCCACCTGTATTGAAACGTAAATCTAAAATGACACCATCTTTTCTATTCTCTTGCTCTACCATGTCCAATAAAAATACATCCAATTCAGAAGTAGACATATTTTTCATGTACGAATAAGCGATTCTATCGTTGCTTAATTTTTTTACACGCTGACGATTTTCATAAATCCATTCATCATATAAAAGCGATTTCAATTCGTTATTTGAAATTGGATGAATCTTCGTCGAAATTGTTTTTCCTTTTCGGTCAAATTCAAGAGTTAATTCTTCTAATTTTTTAGGCGTTGTAAAATAAGTTTCGCGATTTTGGTTTTGATCGATTTTTTGCCCATTTACGCTCACTAAAATATCACCTTCTTGAACATCAACATTTTTAAGAAAAGCAGGAGATTTTCGTAAGATTTTTTCAACTGTAAAAGGTTGATCTTTTTTGAAAATAATTCCTGTTTCGTTGGTGAAATAATTCAATCTTCGACTTTCTTCTTTTCCGAAAGATGAAAAACCTAAATGCGAAGAATTCAATTCACCTAGCATATCATTTAACAAAATTCTCAAATCATTTCGATTGTTGACATAAGGTAAAAACGTTGCGTATTGCTCTTTTTTAGCTTTCCAATCGATTCCATGAAAATTCTCATCATAGAAATTTTCTTCTACTCCAGCCCAAGCTTCCTCGTACATTTGATTGAATTCTGAAGCCAAGTTTTTATTGAAATTATATTTAATACTAACTTTTTCAGGATTTGTAGAACTAATGCCAAATTTGTAAACAGAATTATCGATTAAAGCATAAAGATTTTTCTCATTTTTTACGATAAAATCAGCGCCTTTGTTGAATATTTTATCTGTTTTATCTTCTTCAAAATCAGTGGTTGTTTTTCTGTATAACTGAAATTTACCATTTTCTTGATTGGTGTTATAGAATAAAAATTGCTTTTTATCATCCGCAAAAACAAAAGGATTTGTCTGATATCCAAAACGGTCTGTTACCAATTCAATTCGTTCCAAGAATCCTTCTGGATTAATAGTTAATGCTTTAAAATCGTTCTTTTCTTCTTTTTTCTCTTTCTTCTCAACCTTTTTTTCTTCGACAAATAAATTATCAAATTTCTCTGATTTATACGCTTGATCAAACCAATCTAAAGAAGCGCGATAAATACTTGATTCTTGCATTCCTAAAGGATAGGACGGATTTTTTCTATCGCTTGAAAAATAGATATATTTTCCGTCTGGAGACCAAGTAGGATCAGCTTCAGAAACACCAGTATTCGTTAAATTAACAGTTGTATTTTTTTTGATGTTGTGAATAAAAATATCCAACTCGAAATTGCGTTTTGCAGAGAATAACACATATTCATCATTTGGAGAAAAAGATGGTTTCGAATTTTGGAAAGCCCAAATTTCATCTTTAACAATTGTTGATGATTTAAGTGATTTCAAATCTAATAATCTTACTTCATCGCGTCCGCTTAAATAAACAGCTTGTGATAAATCATTGTTGAATGTAATGTCTCGATTATTTCTTAAATCAGAAGTTAATTGTTCAACTTTTCCTTTTCCGTCAGCCGAAATTTTAAACCAATTTTGGTAACCTTTATACGTTTGGTTGAAGATTAAATTTTTGTTGTCTTTTAACCATTTTACTTCTAAAACACGCTCTTTTCCATCAGAAATTTGATTGACAAACTTTCCTTCATTATCCGAAACAAAAATAATTCCTCTGCTTACAAAGGCCATTTTCTTTCCATCAGGAGAAATGTCAAAATAATCGATGTTATTATCAACTTCAAAATTTTGCTCTTTTTCTAAAGATTTATTCGAATTAACATTAATTGTAAGAGGTTTCGACGTTTTAGTTTTTACATCGTAAACAAATAATTGATAATCTTTTTCGAAAACAACTTTTGAACCATCAGCCGAAACAAAAGGTTTCTTAATTGAAGTTTCAAATTTTGTTAACGCTTCTTTTTTACCATTTGCTAATTGATATAAGTTGTATTCGCCATTATTTTCGTCCGAAATAAAATAAATAATTCCGTTTTTATCAACTGTTGGATTAAAATCTTTTCCGTTGTAATCGGTATATTGTTTATAACTTTTTGTGGTTGGATTATATCCTAATAAATCTGGATTATTTTCTCCTTTGTATCTTTTTCGTGTAACTTGACTTGCACTTTCAGATGAGTTGGTGAAAATATATTCGCCTTGAGGAGTTTCTACTAAACCATTTGTTGTGTTGAAATAATTTGTAAAAAGCGCTTCTGGTGTTTTTCCGTCTAAATCAATTTTAAAACTTCCAAATCCATTATTTTGGTTTGAGGTAAAATAGACCGATTTACTATCCCAGCTCCAACTCTCGACTTCATCTTTGGCTTGATGAAAAGTCAATTGCTTAATTTGTCCACCATTTATAGGCATTATATAAATATCGTAATTTCCATATTGATTAGAGCTGAATGCCAGCCATTTTCCGTCTGGTGAAACACGAGGATTGATTTCTTCTCCTTCTAAAGCTGTTATTCTTGCAGCATTCCCGCCATTTATATCGGTTGACCAGATGTCGCCATCGTAACTAAAATAAACCGTTTTAGCATCAGGACTTAAAGAAGGAGTAGAAGTGAAGTACACTTTTTCTTGAGCAGAAACCTGCGAAATTGCAAAAGCACTAAGTAAAGTAAAAACTATTTTTTTCATGTGTGTGAATTTATAATTACTATAAACTTAGAAAGTTTTTTAGTATTTGTTCTCCTATTCCTGCAGATTTCTCTGGGTGAAATTGAGTTGCGTAAAAATTATCTTTATGTAAAGCTGCTGAATATTCTAAAATATAGTCTGTTTTCGCGATCGTATATTCTGAATTTTCGCAATAAAAACTATGTACATAATAAATGTCGGAGTTCTCTTGAACGTCATTAAACAAAGGTGTTTTTAAGTCGTAAATCGTATTCCAGCCCATGTGAGGAACGATTTCGGTTGATGGAAATAACTTGACTTGAATAGGGAAAATTCCTAAACAATCGGTATTTCCTTCTTCCGAATAAGCGCACATTAATTGTTGTCCCAAGCAAATGCCTAAGGTTGGTTGTTTTAAGTTTTTAATGACTTTATCTAATCCTTTTACTTTTAAATAAGTCATTGCGGAACTTGCTTCTCCAACTCCAGGGAAAATTACTTTATCTGCATTTTTCAAGGTTTCAAAATCGTCTGTAATTATTGCTTCATAACCCAAACGAGTTACCGCATTGTACACCGATTTTACATTTCCTGCGTTGTATTTTACTATTGCTATCATTTTTTTAGTTCTAAGTTCTAAGTTCTAAGTCGTAAGGCATAAGGAAAAGAAAATCCTTAGAACTTATACCTTAAGACTTAAGTCTACAAAAGTCCTTTTGTTGAGGGTAAAATCATTTTTTCAGGATCGCGTTTTACAGCTACTTTAATGGTTTTTGCAAACGCTTTGAAAATCGCTTCTATTTTGTGATGTTCGTTTGTTCCTTCTGCTTTGATATTTAAGTTAGCTTTTGCTCCGTCTGTAAATGATTTGAAAAAGTGATAAAACATCTCAGTTGGCATTTGACCAATCATTTCGCGTTTAAAATCAGCTTCCCAAACTAACCAGTTTCTTCCGCCAAAATCAATTGCTGCTTGTGCTAAGCAATCGTCCATCGGTAAAGTAAATCCGTAACGTTCGATACCTAATTTATTTCCTAATGCTTGCGCAAAAACTTCACCTAAAGCAATAGCAGTATCTTCAATCGTGTGGTGTTCGTCCACTTCTAGATCTCCATCCACTTTTATCACTAAATCCATTTGTCCATGACGAGCGATTTGATCTAACATATGATCGAAAAAGTGAATTCCTGTCGAAATATCCGATTTTCCTGTTCCGTCAAGATTTAAATCAATTTTAATCTTTGTTTCATTCGTATTACGAACAATTGAAGCAGTGCGATTTTGAAGTTTTAAGAACTCGTAAATCTCTTTCCATGAAGTTGTTTTTAAAGCAATCGCATCATTTAATCCTTTGTTATCATTGATTTCGTCTGCGCCTAAAGCTTCATCATTCGCGATAAAAATTCCTTTTCCACCAAGATTTTGAGCTAATTTAACATCCGTTATTCGATCACCGATTACAAACGAATTTGTTAAATCATATTCAGGGTTATTGATATACTTTGTTAATAAAGCCGTTCCAGGTTTACGCGTTGGCGCATTTTCATGAGCAAAAGTTTTATCAATGTAAATATCCTCGAATTTCACCCCTTCATTTTCGAAAGCTTTCACCACGAAATTCTGTATTGGCCAAAATAATTCCTCAGGATTTGCAGGTGTTCCTAAACCATCTTGATTGGTTACCATCGCCAATTCGTAATCCAATTCTTTTGCAATTTTACCTAAATAAGTAAATGCTTCTGGATAGAATTCTAGTTTCGAAAAGCTGTCGACTTGGTAGTCTTCGGGTTCCAAAATCAAGGTTCCGTCGCGGTCGATGAATAGTATTTTTTTCATAATTTTATATTTACGATTTACAATTTTTGATTTACGAATGACAGAAATCGTCAATCGTAATTCAAGAATCATAAATTAAATTATTTTAAGTGTTTGTATTAATTTTTGGTTTTCCTCTTCTGTTCCAATCGTTATTCTTAAACAGTTTTGACACAAATCATCGTTGTTTCGATTTCGAATAACAATTCCTTTTTCAACCAATTGATTGTAACGTTTGTTCGCATTATCTACTTTAATTAAAATGAAATTCGCATCGCTTGGATAGATTTTTTCTACAAATGAAATCTCAATTAAAGCAGTTTCTAAAACTTCTTTTTGTTCGATAATTGTATTTGTAACAGCTATCACTTTATCGTAATCGCTTAAAATTTCAATCGCTTTTAATTGCGTTAATTGATTAATATTATAAGGCGGTTTGATTTTATTCAAAACATACACAATTTCTTGTGAAGCATACAAAATTCCTAAACGAATTCCAGCTAAACCAACCGCTTTTGATAAAGTTTGTGTAACAATAACGTTTGGATAATTTTTGATTTCTTCTATCCAAGACGTTTCTGTAGCGAAATCAATATAAGCTTCGTCGATAATCACTAATCCATTGAAACGATTTACAATTTCTAAAATAGTTTCTCTTTTGATGATTTCTCCTGTTGGATTATTAGGAGAGCATAAAAAAATCATTTTTGTATTTTCATCTACTTTTGAGAAAATATCTTCGATGTTTGGTTGAAAATCTTCTTTGTTTAATAACGATTTTCGGTATTCAATAGCATTTAAATTCGCTAAAACACCATACATTCCATAGGAAGGTGAAATCGCAATAACATTATCTTGATTCGGTTCGCAAAATGCTCGGAAAATTAAATCTAACACTTCGTCACTTCCATTTCCTAATAGAATCTGATTTGCAGGAAAGTTTTTGATTTCACTTAAAATCGATTTTACATTACGTTGTAAAGGATCAGGATAACGATTCAATCCATTATTGAAAGGATTTTCGTTCGCATCCAAGAAAACGAAATCGTTATTTATTTCTTGAAATTCGTCACGAGCTGATGAATAAGCTTTCAGCGTTTTTACGTTAGGACGAATGATGTTATTTATGTTGAATGAATTCATGTACGATTTTTGATTTACGATTTTAGATCATTTAGTCTTAAGGTTACTGCATTTTTGTGCGCAAATAACTCTTCGGCTTCAGCCATTAATTCGATTGCTGGACCAATGTTTTGAATTCCTTCTGCTGATAATTTCTGAAACGTGATTTTCTTGATAAAACTATCAAACGAAACTCCTGAATAATTTTTTGCATAACCATTAGTTGGCAAAGTGTGATTGGTTCCTGAAGCATAATCACCAGCCGATTCACACGAATAATTTCCTAAGAAAACTGAACCTACATTAATAATTTTATCGATATAATTTTCAGCCATTTCGCAAGCGAAAATTAAATGTTCAGGTGCATAAATATTTGAAAAAGTTACACATTCTTCGATAGAATTTAAAACAATTCCTTTTGAATTTTCTAACGCTTTAGTCGCTAATTCTTTTCTTGGCAGAACTTCTAATTGAGCATTGATTTCTTCAATCGTTTCATTTAATATTTGTTCGTTTGTTGTTAATAAAATCACTTGTGAATCGATTCCGTGTTCGGCTTGTGATAATAAATCGGCAGCCACATATTTAGGAACCGAAGTTTCATCTGCAATCACTAAAACTTCGCTTGGACCAGCAGGCATGTCGATGGCTACACCAAAGTTTTGAGCAACTTGTTTTGCTGCAGTTACATATTGGTTTCCTGGACCGAAAATTTTATCCACTTTTTGAATCGTTTCTGTTCCAAAAGTTAACGTTCCAATCGCTTGAATTCCGCCAACTTTGTAGATTTTTTCAATTCCGATTAAGTTCGCAGTATATAAAATTGCAGGGTGAATTTTTCCTTCTTTATTTGGAGGTGTACATAAAATAATATTTTGGCAACCAGCTAATTTAGCAGGAATTCCTAACATTAAAGTTGTAGAAAATAACGGAGCTGTTCCACCTGGAATATAAATTCCAACATTTTCGATACCGCGAGATTCTCTCCAACAATTTACTCCTTTTGTGGTTTCAATAACTTTTACTTCTTCACGTTGTTCAGTGTGAAACTTCTCAATATTAGAAGCTGCTAATTGAATTGCTCCTTTTAATTCTTCAGAAATTAAAGTTTTTGCTTCTTCAATTTCTTGAGTAGAAACTTCTAAAGAAGTTAGCTTAACTTGATCAAATTTTTCTGTAAAATCAATTAAAGCTTGATCTTTCTCGGTTTGAATTTTTCCAAAAATATCTAAAACTATTTCTTGTAAATCTTGTGCTTCTTTCGTTGGTCGAGCTGTTAACGTAGACCAATCTGAAAGTTGAGGTTTGATATATGTTTGCATTTTGTTACGAATTACGATTTTAGAATTACGAATTACGATTCAATCGTAAATTGTAAATCGTCAATCAAAAATTATAAAATCATTTTTTCAATTTCTAGTACTAAAATTCCTTCAGCACCCAAAGCTTTCAATTGCTCGATGATGTCCCAAAAAGTATCTTCTTTAATTACAGTGTGGATTGATGACCAACCTTTTTCGGCAAGTGGTAAAACTGTTGGAGATTTCATTCCGGGTAACAAAGCAATGATTTCTTCTAACTTTTCGTTGGGCGCGTTTAATAAAATATATTTGTTCTCAGAAGATTGTTTTACCGCTTCAATTCTAAATAAAAGACGATCTACAATTGCTTGTTTTTCATTGTCGAGATTTTTGTTAGAAATTAAAACTGCTTGTGATTCAACCACTGTTTCCACTTGTTTCAAACCATTTGTTAATAATGTTGAACCTGTAGAAACGATGTCAAAAATAGCATTTGCCAAACCGATACTTGGAGCAATTTCTACGCTTCCACCAATTTCTTCAATCTTAACGTTGATACCTTTTTCTTGGAAAAATTTTTGTAAAATACGTGGATAAGAAGTGGCAATTTTTTTGTCTTGAAAATAACTTAAATCTGTATAAGCTTCATCTTTCGGAATAGCTAAACAAAGTTTACAACCTGCGAATCCTAATTGACGAATTTGAGTGACATTTTTATCTTTTTCCCAAACTTCATTTTCTCCTAAAATACCGATGTCAGCAACGCCTTGTTCTACATATTGTGAAATATCGTCGTCTCGTAAGAATAAAACTTCGATAGGGAAATTTGGAGATTCGGTTCTTAATTTTCGATTACTTGTAGAAATTTTAATTCCGCAATCTTTCAATAATTCGAGTGATTTTTCACTTAATCGACCACTTTTCTGAATGGCTATTTTTAATTTACTCATTTTTAATGTTTTATATTTTTTAAGTTTGAGTAAATCGATGATTAAATCTTGAAGTAACAAAAAATCCCGTTCGATTTACTCAAACGGGATTTAGATATTGTGATAAAATCATTACATACCACTATCTGCTCGCTTGAGTGCAAGTATGATGGTGATGATGATGTAATTGATTTTTGTACATTTTTACTTTTTTGTTGGAACAAATGTAGAAAGGAAATTTTAATTGACAATAGATTTTTTGAAAATTAGTAAATAAACTTGTTATTAATTATGAAAACCTTATTTTTTTCTATTTTTATCCAAAAGAACTCAAATATTTATTGAGTTTTATTGATTTGATTAATTCTCAATATTTTATAGAAAGTTCGGTTACATCCAAAACTTTCTTTTATTTTTGCAGTAATATATGTTAGAAAAACAAGAAGCACAATACGAAAAAGTAGTTTTAGTTGGGTTGATTACACGTGAACAATCCGAAGAAAAACTGACGGAATATATGGACGAATTGGAGTTCTTAGCTTATACAGCTGGAGCGACAGTTGGAGAACGTTTTACGCAAAGGATGGATAAACCTGATTCTAAATTCTTTGTAGGAAGCGGGAAATTAGATGAAATCACAGCTTTTGTCGAAGAATATGATATTGATACAGTTATTTTTGATGATGAATTAACGCCTTCTCAGTTGAAAAACATTGAGAAAGTTGTCAACAAAAAAATCATCGATCGTACACAATTGATTTTAGATATTTTTGCTCAACGTGCACAGACTTCTTATGCACGTACGCAAGTAGAATTGGCTCAATACCAATATTTATTACCGCGATTAACACGAATGTGGACGCACTTAGAGCGTCAGCGTGGTGGAATTGGTATGCGTGGTCCTGGTGAAACTGAAATTGAAACGGATAGACGTATTATTCGTGATCGAATTACGTTATTGAAAGAGAAATTGAAAGGAATCGATAAGCAAATGGCTACTCAACGTAAAAATCGTGGTGCATTGGTGCGCGTTGCGTTGGTTGGGTACACGAATGTTGGGAAATCAACGTTGATGAATGTTTTATCGAAATCTGAAGTTTTTGCCGAAAATAAATTATTTGCAACATTAGATACAACGGTTCGAAAAGTGGTGATTGGTAATTTACCTTTCTTATTAACGGATACAGTTGGGTTTATTCGTAAATTGCCTACACAATTAGTAGAATCGTTCAAATCTACGTTAGATGAGGTTCGCGAAGCAGATTTGTTAGTGCATGTTGTGGATATTTCGCATGCAAGTTTTGAGGATCATGTGAATTCTGTGAATCAAATTTTAGCTGAAATAGAGTCGAAAGAAAAACCAACGATTATGGTTTTCAATAAAATTGATAATTTTTCTTATATCAAACAAGATGAAGATGATTTATCTGAAAAGAAATTTGAAAATTATTCGTTAGAAGATTGGAAACGTACGTGGATGGCGAAAACAGATTATCCGACATTGTTTATTTCGGCAACGGAAAAAGATAATTTAGAAGATTTGCGCAAAACGGTTTATGAAGAAGTGAAAGAAATTCACATGAAACGTTTTCCTTATAATAACTTCCTTTTTCAGTATTATGATGAGGAAGAAGAAAATAATTCGGAAGAATAAAGATAGAAAGAGTTCAGTTTTTGGACTCTTTTTTTTGTTAACTTCAACATCTATTGATAAAATATGATAGAGCAATTAAAATCAACTTTGCAAGATTTAGCGGACGAAGAAAAAGCGAAAATTATGATGCGTTTTTTCAAAACTGGAAAAGGAGAATATAGCGAAGGAGATATTTTTCTTGGGATTTCTGTTCCGAATCAGCGTTTGATTGCGAAAGAATTTTATCAACAAGTTTCATTAAATGACATCAAAAATTTATTGAATTCCAATATTCACGAATATAGATTAACAGCTTTATTGATATTGGTTTCGAAGTACGAAAAATCAAAAGACGAACTTGTAAGAAAAGAAATTATCGATTTTTATCTTGCTCAAACTTCTCAAATCAACAATTGGGATTTGGTTGACACAAGTTGTTATAAAATTTTGGGACATTATTGTTTTCATCAAAAACGAGAAGAATTGCTTTTTGAATTGGCAGATTCAGATGATTTGTGGGAAAAACGAATTGCAATTGTATCAACGATGTATTTTATCAAACAAAAATCATTTTCAATTGTTCCAGAAATTGTGTTGAAAAATCTTAATCATTCGCACGATTTAATGCATAAAGCAAATGGTTGGATGTTGCGTGAAATGGGAAATATGAACGAAGAAAAGTTGATTGAGTTTTTGGACGAATATACATTACAAATGCCAAGAACGACGTTGAGATATGCGCTCGAAAAAATTGATCCAATTCTCAAAGATTATTATATGAAATTGAAATAGTTTGCATAAAAAAAAGTCGCTCACTGAGCGACTTTTTATTTTATATCAAGAATAAATTCTTACAAAATAACATGACCTAATTTTGTCAATTTTTGATGATCTAAAACTTTGATTTTTCTTCCTTCAACTTCGATTAATTCATCAGTTTTGAATTCAGAAATCAAACGAATTGCAGATTCTGTTGCTGTTCCAATCAAATTTGCCATTTCTTCGCGTGTCAACGAAATGTTGATAAATCCGTCTTTGTCTGTTCCTAATTTTCCTTCTAATAAAATTAAAACTTCAGCCAAACGTTCGCGAACTGTTTTTTGTGCTAAATAAGTGATTGTTCTTGCATATTCTCCCAAATCTTTTGCAATTCTTTGTAAAATATTGAAAGCTAATTTTGGATTAACTTCTAATAATTTTAAGAAGAATTTTTCTGGAATATAATATATTTCAACTGCCGTCATTGCGGTTGCAGATGCACCAAAAACTTCTTGACTTAAAATTGAGCGATAACCGATAATGTCACCTTCGTTGATAAAACGTAGAATTTGCTCTTTTCCATTAAAACCAATTTTGAACAACTTAGCAGTTCCTTTCATGACGCAATATATACCTTTTGGTGTGTGACCTTCTTGGATAATTTCGTCTCCTTTTTTTAGGTTGATGATTTTCTTTTCTTGCTCAAACTCCAATAATTCTTCCTTACTAAAAACCCCGAAAGACTCTGGGCTATCAAACATCGCTTTAATCGATACTACATTCTCATTAAACTCTGACATATCTTGTTGTTATGACTTAATTCATACAAAGTTAACGTTAATTCTGATAAAAGGAAAGTAATTTTGTAAAATAGTATGGAAGAGAATTGTTTTCACTGTGGTCAACGGATTGAAGAAGAGGTTATTCAGTTCGATGAAAAGGATTTTTGTTGTCAGGGTTGTAAAACGGTTTACGAGATTTTAAACGTAAATAATCTAAAAGATTATTACGACCTTAATCGTAATGCAGGTTTGCGTCCTGATGGGAAAAGTAATCATCAATTTGATTTTCTTAATACAAAGGAAATTTTTGATAAAGTGGTTGATTTTTCAGATGATGGAGTTTCTGTTGTTTCATTTTTTGTACCTGTTATGCATTGTACGTCTTGTGTTTGGTTATTAGAAAGTTTAAATACAATAAATCCAAATATAATTTCTTCAAATGTTAATTTTACTCAAAAGACAGTTCAAATTACCTACAAAGATGCAAATCTTAAGTTAGGAGATTTAGCTCGTTTTATAACTAATTTAGGTTATAAACCATCAATAAATTTAAAAAGTTTAGATAAGAAGAAAAAGAGTAAAGTAGATCGTTCTCTTGTCTCAAAACTTGTTATAGCAGGTTTTTGTTTTGGTAATATAATGTTGTTATCTTTTCCAGAGTATGTAGAAGTTTTTGGAAATGTAAAAGAACAATGGTTAGACCAAAATAAAGGATATTTTCGTTGGACAATGTTTGCATTATCATTACCAGTTTTCTTTTATTCTTCTACCGATTATTTTGTATCTGCTTGGCAAGGTATTAAAAATAAATATATTAACATAGACGTCCCTATTGCTTTAGGAATTATTGTTATAATGTTTAAATCGACTTATGATATCGTATTTGATATTTCTCCAGGTTATTTTGATACTTTAGCTATGTTACTATTTTTAATGTTAACAGGAAAATGGTTTCAACAACAAACAATGCAGGCTTTAGCATTTGATAGAGATTATAAATCATTTTATCCTATTGCAGTAGCTAAATTGATTGATGGACGAGAAGAAGCCATTTTGTTATCAGAATTAAAAAAAGGAGATAGAATATTAATTAGAAATGAAGAAATTATTCCTGCAGATGCTATTTTGATGAGAGGTGAAGCTATGATAGATAACTCTTTTGTAACAGGAGAATCTAGATTAATTTCAAAAAAAGCAGGTGATAAAATTTTTGCAGGAGGAAAACAGTCTGGTCATGCAATAGAATTAGAAGTAATTTCTGATGTTAACCAAAGTTATTTAACTCAATTATGGAACAATGATGCTTTTCATAAAGAAGAATCTGAATTAAATGCTTTAACAAATAAGATAAGTCATTATTTTACATTAACTATTCTATTTATCACAGCTTTATCAGCAATATACTGGTATACAGTGGATTCTTCGAAAATACTACAAGTTGTTACATCTATACTTATTATTGCTTGTCCCTGTGCATTGGGATTATCTTCTCCATTTATCTTAGGACATATGATGAGAATATTTGGAAATAGAAAATTCTATGTCAAAAATACATCTACCATAGAGAGAATGGAAAAAATAACTGATATAGTATTTGATAAAACTGGAACCATTACAGAAAGTGAAGACACTAAAGTTTCTTATGAAGGAGAAGAATTATCTGATTATCATAAAAAATTAGTAAAAGCTTTAATAAAAAATTCAAGTCATCCATTAAGTAGAGCTTTGTATAAAAAACTAAATGTTTCTGATGATCTAACAATTATTAATTATAAAGAATATATTGGTAAAGGACAAGAAGGAGAGGTTGATGGACATATTATAAAAGTTGGTTCTAGATCTTTTCTTGATGTTATTTTTAATGATTTAAGATTAAACCAGTCTCAAGTTTATATATCGATTGATAATAAAGTTTTTGGTAAGTTTGTTTATACAAATAGGTATAGAGAAGGATTGTCTGATTTGTTAAATAAATTAGGTAATTATAAATTACACGTTTTGTCTGGAGACAATGATTCTGAAAAAGAATATTTAGAAAAAATATTTCCCCAAGATTCAAAATTAGTGTTTAATCAATCACCTTCTGATAAATTGGATTACATCAAATTATTAGAAACTAAAGGTAAAAAGGTTATGATGATTGGTGATGGATTAAATGATGCCGGAGCTCTAAAACAAAGTTCTGTTGGAATATCAATATCAGAAGATATAAATAGTTTTTCTCCATCGTGTGATGGAATCTTGGATGCTAAAAGTTTTAAACATATTCCAAGATTTTTAAATTTATCAAAGCAAACTATGAAATTTGTTAAAATAGCTTTTTTAATAAGTTTTTTATATAATATTGTAGGATTAAGTTTTGCAGTATCAGGTTATTTACAACCTGTTGTAGCTGCTATATTAATGCCAATTAGTTCTATATCAGTTTTAATATTTGCAACAGCTAGTACTAGAATAGCAGATAAATTAACAAAATGGAATTTAGATTGATTTTAAATTAGGTGTAAGTACTAAACCTCTTGCTAAAATCATTATGATAAGAACTTATGAGGTTGTAATTTTGTGAAGCTATGGGGATATTATTATTGATGATATTAGTTAGTGTTTCTTTAGGAGCATTATTTCTTTTTTTATTCTTTTTAGGATATAAAAAAGGACAATTTGATGAAGATGAATCTCCAGCAGTAAGGATGTTAAAGGATGATAAAAAAAATAAAGATAAAATCGACTCATAATGCAAATGCAGACTTTTAGTTACGATAATAAGATCGTAAAGTATTTTCTATATGCCACATTGTTTTGGGCAGTTATGGCATTTTTCTTTGGTGTATTGGTTGCAACATTGTTGTTTTTTCCTACTTTACCAGAATATATCTTCGGATCTGATGATGGTACAATAGGAGGGAATATTCAAGGTTTAATTAATTCTCAAGGAAAACTAGGGTTCGGTAGATTAAGAATGATTCATACAACATTTGCAGTTTTTGCATTTGTTGGGAATACTTTTTTTACTGGAGCATATTATTCATTACAACGTTTGTTAAAAACAAGGATGTACAGTGATGTTTTAAGCTGGATCGTTTTTTGGGGTTGGCAATTGTTTATTGTATTATCGTTTGTAACATTCATTCTAGGTTACAATACTTCAAAAGAGTATGCTGAACATGAATGGCCTATTGATATCTTAATCGCTTTGGTTTGGGTGTTATTTGGTATGCAAATGTTTTTAACAATTTCTAAGCGACGCGTACGTCACTTATATGTAGCAATTTGGTTCTATATTGGAACTTGGGCAGCAATTACAATGTTACATGTTTTTAATAATTTAGAAATTCCAGTAACATTTAGTTTAACAGCACCAAAATCTTATTCTCTTTATTCAGGAGTTCAAGATGCATTAGTACAATGGTGGTATGGACATAATGCAGTTGCATTTTTCTTAACAACACCTATACTAGGTTTAATGTATTATTTTGTGCCAAAAGCGGCTAATAGACCAGTGTTTTCATACAAATTGTCTATTATTCACTTCTGGTCTTTAATTTTTATATACATTTGGGCTGGACCTCACCATTTATTATACACATCATTACCAGGTTGGGCTCAAGCTTTAGGGACAGGTTTCTCAATTATGTTAATTGCTCCATCTTGGGGAGGTATGTTAAATGGATTACTAACATTAAGAGGTGCATGGGATAAAGTAAGAGAAAATCCTGTGTTGAAATTCTTTGTAGTTGCACTTACTTGTTATGGTATGGCAACATTTGAAGGACCAATGTTAGCAACTAAAACACTTAATAAAATTGGACACTTTACAGATTGGGTACCAGCTCACGTACATGTAGGTACTTTAGGATGGAATGGATTTATAGCATTTGGTGTAGTATACTATTTAACTCCAAAATTATTTAATACAAAATTAGCTTCTGTGAAAATGGCTAATGCTCACTTCTGGATTGGTACTTTTGGTATTTTATTTTGGGTTATCCCAATGTATGTTGCAGGATGGACTCAAGGTTTAATGTGGAAACAATTTGCACCAGATGGAACATTAGAATATGGTAACTTCTTACAAACAGTTACAATTCTTAAAAAATGGTTATACCCATTACGTGCTTTTGGTGGAACTCTATATTTAATCGGATCTATTTTAATGATTATTAATGTTATTAAAACAGTAAAATCTGGTTATTTTGTTGCTAATGAAGAAGCAGAAGCTCCTGCTTTAGCTCCTAAAACAGCATCTCGTACTCAAGGCGAAGGTGTTCACTCTTGGATTGAAAGAACTCCAGTAATAATGACAATTGGAGCAGTTTTAACATTAGCAATTGGAGGTTTAGTAGAAATTGTACCAACAATTGTTGTTAAATCTAATGTACCTACAATAGCAAGTATAAAACCTTATACTCCTCTAGAATTAGAAGGACGTGATTTATATATTAGAGAAGGATGTAATGCTTGTCATACACAAATGGTTCGTCCTTTCCGTGATGAAGTAAAACGTTATGGAGAATACTCTAAAGCTGGAGAATTCGTATATGATCACCCATTCTTATGGGGATCTAAAAGAACAGGTCCAGATTTACATCGTGAAGGAGGTAAAAATCCAGATGCTTGGCATTATAAACACATGTGGAATCCTCGTTCAACTTCTGACGGATCAATTATGCCTCGTTACCCTTGGTTAATTGATAATAAATTAAACCGTGAGTTGACTCGTGATAAAATGAAATCTATGGTTGCTTTAGGTGTTCCTTACCAACAAGAAGATTTTGATAGTATGAAAATCTCTATGGACAAACAAGCTTTAACTATTGAGCAAACAATCTTTAAAGATGCATCAGATTTGAAAGAATTATATGCTAAAAAAGAAGCTGAAGCTAAAAAAGAAGGTAAAGAATTTGTTCCTTTAAGAGATCGTGAGATTACAGCATTAATAGCATTCCTACAAAGACTAGGAACAGATATTAAAGCAGATCAAATAGAGACAGCAAGTAACTAATGTTAAAATATTATAAAGAATTCCTTTCTCAGTATGAGTATGCATCTGTATTGCAGACGCTAATATTATTAGCTTTCATAGCGGTTTTTGTTACTATTTTTATAAAAGTAATAAATAAACCAAAGGATTATTATGATCATAATGAAACTGAAGGATTAGATTTAGAATCAGAAGAGAAAGAAAAAAATAATACAAAATGAGACAACGTACCCCGGCTTATATTTTTATTCCATTAACGCTATTAGCAGTTATTTTAGCGTTTACAATGGTGACGCCAGTAGATGTAGTGCCAGAACCTGGATTTCAAGGTATGATGCACAATCTATTTGAACATCTTAAACATGTTTTTGCTCAAGGAGTTTTTTGGGCTGTTTTAGCAATATCTCTTGTAATGCTTTTAATTATTAATGCTTTAAATAAAGTTGTTGAAGCAGAAAAATTTAAAAGATTATCTGAAATTGAGCAAAAGAAGTATTTGGAAGATGGTAAAATAGGATATTTTAAAAGACTATTTAGTAGTGCTTCTAAAAAACAATCTGATAAAGAAGAAGAAGCTATTATTCTAGATCATGGATTTGATGGAATTAAAGAATTAGATAATGCTTTACCACAATGGTGGTTATCTTTATTCTATTTTGGTGTAGTATTCATGATTGTTTATGTAATGGCTTATAGTTTTACAGATTTTGCTCATCCAGATGCTGAATATCAAGAAGAAATGACTTACAAAGATAAGCAAGATAGTATTTGGGCTGTAGCTAATGATATTGACATTACTGGAGCTGTAAACAAATCAAATGATCCTGCTATTGTAGAACAAGGTAAAAAAATCTTCGAAGAGAAATGTGTTCAATGTCATATGGAAGGAGGAAAAGGAGGTATTGGTCCTAACTTGACTGATGATTACTGGGTAAACCATGTTGAAGATAGTTTATTCAAAAATATCTATCATATTGTTTACAACGGTTCTCCTCATAATCCAACAATGCGTCCTTTTGGTCAACGTAAAGAATTATCTGGTTTAGCAATTGAAAAAGTAGCTTCTTATGTTTACTATATCAATCAAAAAGAACCAACTAAGACAGTTGCTGAAGGTGCTGCTGCTCCTCAAGGAGATTTAATGGAAGCATGGAAACAAAAATAATTTAGAATTGTTTTAGATAACGATTTAAAACAAATATCACATTAAAGAGAGCTTATTTATAAGCTCTCTTTTTATTTTTAGTCGTAAATTTGTATACTAAAATACACAGAAATGAGTGTTCAAAATTCTGATTCAAAAGATGAATTTAATTTAGATGACCATTTGAATGAAAATAGTCAGATGAATGAAGATGTTCGTACAACTATTAGTACAATGGAAAAAACAGGTGAGCGCAAATGGGTTTACCCTAAGAAGCCACGTGGAAAATTTACTAATTATAGGACATATGTAAGTTATGTATTATTAGTAATACTAATTTTGACTCCTTTCTTAAAATTACCTAACGGTAATCCTCTTTTTAAATTTGATGTTTTACATAGTCAATTCATTATTTTTGGATTTCCTTTCTTTACATCTGATTTCTTTCTACTAGCTTTAGGAATGATAACAACCATTATATTTATTGTTTTATTTACTATGGCTTATGGTAGATTGTTTTGTGGTTGGGTTTGTCCTCAAACTATTTTCTTAGAAATGGTATTCAGAAAAATTGAATACGCAATAGAAGGAGATAGAGCAAAACAGATGAGATTAGATAAACAAGAATGGGATGAAGAAAAAATACGTAAAAAATTATTAAAATGGACAATTTTTGCTATTATATCTTTTATCATTGCAAATGTATTTTTAGCTTATATAATAGGAGCTGATGATTTGTATGCTATTATAAAAGATGGTCCTGTAGATAATTTAGGAACTTTATTTGGACTGATTTTCTTTTCTGCTATGTTTTATTTTGTTTTTGCATGGTTTAGAGAACAAGCTTGTACTTTGGTTTGTCCTTATGGTCGTTTTCAAGGAGTTTTAATTGATGCACATACAATTAATGTTTCTTATGATTTTAAACGTGGAGAAGGGACGTCAGGAAGATCTAAATTTAAAAAGAACGAAGATAGAAAAGCTGAAGGTAAAGGTGATTGTATTGATTGTGGTCAATGTGTTGCTGTTTGTCCAACAGGAATTGATATTAGAGATGGAATACAATTAGAATGTGTAAATTGTACTGCTTGTATAGATGCTTGTGATGAAGTTATGCTAAAAGTTGGTTTACCAACAGGATTAATTCGTTATGCATCTGAAGATGATATTAAGCGTGGAGAAAAATTTAAATTTACAAAAAGACTAGCTGCATATACTTTTGCACTTTTAATTTTGATAGGTGCTATGACAGCATTTTTATTTTCACGTTCAGATGTAGAATCAAAATATTTAAAAGTTCCCGGAACAGATTATAAAGTTGAAGGACAATATTATGTAAATCAATTTGAATATACACTTTATAACAAAACAAACAAAGATCAAGTTGTAAGCTTAAAACTTTTATCTCATGCAAATTCAAAAGTGGAAATGTATGAAGGAGTTAATAAATTGAATTTAAATAAAGGTCAAATAATCCAAGGTAAATTCTTTTTGAAAATACCTACAAATGAGGTTAAATCTTACAAAGAAAAAATTGTAATAGGTTTAGTTAATGAAAAAGGAAAAGTTATAGACAAATACGAAACGAGCTTCTCAGCTCCATTCAAATATTAATAATTATGAAATTTACTTGGGGACATGGTGTTGTAGTAGCATTAGGATGTTTTATTATTTTTATTTTATCTCTTTTATATTTCGCTGGTGAAACAGGAGGTATGGTAACTGATAATTATTACGAAAAAGAATTGCATTTTCAAGATGAAATTAATTCAGAAAAAAGAGCAAATGCATTAAAGGAAAAACCAGAAGTAATTGTACAAGCAAATGGTTTTTTATTTCAATTTCCAGTGTCAACTTCAGCTGATTTTTCTGGTGATATATATTTATTGCGTAACGAAGATGAAACAAAAGATATTAAAGAAACTATAAAATTAAATGATAGAAAAAATTTCTTAATATCTTCTGTTAAGCTAAAAGACGGAGTGTACGAATTAACTTTAAATTGGAAAGAAAATAATCAAACTTATTTGATTAAAAAATCCATCAGATGGATATCTCAATAATATTAATAGCAATTTCTATAGGTCTTACATCTTCTTTACATTGTGTAGGAATGTGTGGACCTATTGCTTTGTCTCTCGGTTTAGATGCTAAAGATAAACTGAAATTTACTTTAAGAAATATGACTTATCAATTAGGTCGTATTACAACTTATTCTTTACTTGGTGCATTATTAGGTTTAATAGGAGAATCTTTTTCTTTTGTTGGTTTACAAAACTATTTAAGTATATTTATAGGTGTAGTCATGATTATTATGGTTATGATACCGAAATTTTATGAAAATGGAGCAACTCAACTTAAGCCAATAAATGCTCTTATGTTAAAAGTTAAGATTACTCTAGGTAAATATTTAATTAAGAAAAATTCCTCTTCACTTTATATAATTGGTTTATTGAACGGTTTATTACCTTGCGGTATGGTATATGCATCATTAACTGCTGCAATTGGTCTAGGTTCAGTGTATAAAAGTGTCTTATTTATGTTTTTTTTTGGATTAGGTACCTTACCACTAATGTTTGCTACAGTTTTATTTGGTAATTTTTTATCCGTGAAACAAAGACAAACAATTCTAAAAATTTTACCAATAATAACTTTAATATTAGGCGTACTATTTATTCTTAGAGGATTAGAGCTTAATATCCCATATATTTCTCCATCAAAAGGTTCATTACAATTAAATAGTTTAGATGATCATTGTATGTAATTCTTTTTCTGAAAATTAACATTTGTTTTTATATTTGTAAAATAAATCTTAAAATTTTCGTTTTACACTTTCAGTGTCATAATTAAACTTATAAAAATGATAACACAATTAAGAGGTAAATTAATTGAAATTTACCCTACAAATGCTGTAATTGATTGTAATGGAGTAGGATATTGGGTTAATATATCTCTTAATACTTATTCTAGTCTTGAACACGAAGAAGCTGTTACAATTTTCACACATTTCGTAGTTAGAGAAGATGCTCAAATTCTTTATGGTTTTGCAACTAAATTGGAAAGAGAAATTTTTCAGAAATTAATTAGCGTTAATGGTGTAGGTCCTGCCTCTGGTATGATGATTATTTCAACTTTATCATCAAAAGAAATCGCTTCTGCAATAGCAACAGATGATGTTAAATTATTACAAAGTGTAAAAGGTATTGGAGCAAAAACAGCACAAAGAATAATAATTGATTTAAAAGATAAATTGGATCAAAGTTTAATTTTAGATGTTAATACAGTATCATCTAAAAATAAATCTAAAAATGAAGCGTTATCTGCTTTAGAAGTTTTAGGAATTCCTAAAAAAACTGCCGATAAAATTATGGATATGATATTAAAAGAATATCCTGAATCAGATGTTGAATTTTTAGTAAAAGAAACCTTGAAAAAGATTTAATGAAAATTAAATACAACCTTAAACCTATATATAAAAGTTTATCTATAATTATTTTTTACTTACTTATTTTCGTAGGATGTAATGTTATAGTTAAAGCCCAAGAAATTGATACTTTAAAATTTCCTATTAGGGATCAAAAAGGAGGATTATTTCTAGATAATCAAATTAAATATGACGTAGAGTATGATCCTTTATTTCGTCAATATATTTTGTACCCAAAAATTGGTACTAGTTTAGTTTCTGAACCAATTTATCTAACAAGAACTGAATATTTAGAACTCGTACAGAATGAAGATATGAAAGGCTACTTTCGTCAAAAATCTCAAACAAATGATCAATATTTTAGAGAACAAAGATTTGGAGATAATTTAGGAAAAAAAGGAAGTAATATATTACCAAGTTTTAGAGTGAAATCTAAAGCCTTTGAAACAATTTTTGGAGGAACAGAGATTTCTTTAACTCCTCAAGGATATGCTAATTTAGATTTAGGAGTATTTCTTCAAAAAATAGATAATCCAACATTGCTACCACAAAATAGGAATACGCTTACAATGGATATTAATCAACGTATGCAATTAAGTATTCTTGGTAAAGTAGGAGAAAACTTGCAATTGAAGGTAAATTATGATACTCAAGCAGGTTTTGGGTTTGAAAATCAAATGAAACTTCAATGGAGGAAAGCATTAGCAACAAAAAGTGACCCTTTCAAAGGTGAGGATAATATTCTTCAAAATGTAGAAGTTGGAAATATTTCTATGCCCCTTAGTACTTCTTTAATTACTGGTGCTCAATCGCTTTTTGGAGTTAGAACTGATCTTAAATTTGGAAAAACAAATGTTACTGCTGTATTTTCTGAACAGAGATCAGAATCTAAAAATATTGTTGTTCAAGGTGGGGGAGCAATGACTGATTTTAAGATTGCTGCTGAAAAATATGAGTATAATAGACACTTTTTTTTAGGACAATATTTTAGAAATAATTATGATAGAGCTCTATCTAATTATCCAGCTATAAATAGTAATATAAATATACAACGTATAGAAGTATGGAAAATAGATAAAACAGGTGGTAACCAGCAAAGTAGGCGTTCTATTATAGCTTTAAGAGATATTGCAGAAAGTAATGGTGTTCCAAATAATGTAAACAACCCTCTTTATAATTCTATAAAGTCTCAAAACTTTAATTCAATCAGTGATGCAAGAAATTTCTTAAATTCATATTCTTATAATGGAGAGCAATTTCAAGATGGAGAAAACTTTGTCGTAAATGAAAATGTAAGAAAATTAGATGCTTCTGAATATACATTTTATCCAAAATTAGGATATATATCTTTAAATACTCCGTTGGTTGATGGAGATGATTTATTAGCTGTTTCTTTTCAATATTCTCTAAGTTCTGATCCTACAAAATTATATTCTGTAGGTCAAATGTCTGATGAAACAGCATTACCTCTTATTACAAAATTAGTAAAACCTAATTCTGTTGTTAACGTAAATTCTCCTTCATGGGATTTAATGATGAAAAATATTTATTCATTAAATGCTTATGGTCTTTCTAGTGAAGATTTTTTATTAAATATTAATTTTAAAGATAATGGAGAACAATCTTCTGGTAAATTAAATTATTTACCAAATTCAGCAGTTTCTGAACAATCTTTATTACAAGTTTTAAATATGGATAGATTGAATTCGAACGGTCAATTACAACAAAACCCTGACGGTAGTTATGGTGATGGATTATTTGATTTTCAATCAGGATTAACAATAGATACTGAAAGAGGAAATATTGTTTTTACATCTGTAGAGCCTTTTGGTAAATATTTAGATAATAAGTTAAAAGGTCAAAATCAAGAATATGTTTTTGAACAAATTTATAAGCAATTACCAAATACATTATCAGGAGAAAAACTTGCAAACAGATATACATTAGAAGGTAGATATAAAGGGACAGTTTCTGATGGAATTCCATTAGGAGCTTTCAATGTTCCACAAGGTTCTGTAAAAGTGACTTCAGGAGGAGCTACATTAACAGAAGGAGTAGATTATACAGTAGATTATCAATTAGGTCGTGTAAAAATTATAAATGAACAATTAAAAAATTCTGGTGCTGCCATCAATGTAAGCTTAGAAAATCAATCTACATTTAATTTGCAGAAAAAACGTTTTATAGGTTTGAATGTAGAACATAAATTTAGTGATAAATTTATGTTAGGAGGTACATTAATTAATTACCAAGAACGTCCAGTTACACAAAAAACTCAATTTGGATCAGAACCAGTTAATAATACAATTTTTGGTTTAAATACCCAATATAATTCTGAGGCTGAATGGTTAACTAGATTAACAAATAAAATTCCAGGAATCAAGACAGATCAAATGTCAAATATTACAGTTCAGGCAGAAGCAGCTTATTTAATGCCTGGTGTAAATAAGGTTACAGATGGATATTCTTATATTGATGATTTTGAAGAAGCTCAATCACGTATTAGTCTATTAGATGTAACTTCATGGAAATTTGGTTCAACGCCAGGAAAACCTGCAGGTTATTCTTTAAATAACTTTCACCCATTTTTCCCTAATGGAAATAAAAATGATGATTTATCATTTAACAATGGTAGAAAGATGCTTTCTTGGTATAATATTGATCCACGTTTTTATGGATTAAGTGGAAGTAAGCCGTTAACTGATCAACAAATGTCAACAAATAAATCTCGTCGAGTAAAATTGAAAGAGATTTTTAATCAAATGGATGTTATGGCTGGAACAAATTCATACATCAATACATTAGACATGACATTTTATCCAGACGAAAGAGGTCCATATAATGTAAATCCAAATGCTACAGATACAAAAAATTGGGGAGCAATGATGCGTCCAATTACTGTATCTAATTTTAAAGATTCAAATGTTGAATACGTTGAATTTTGGATGATGGATCCTTATGCTGATGGAGATGGAGGAGATGGAGAATTATTGCTTCATTTAGGAAATGTTTCAGAAGATATTCTGAAAGATGGAGAAATGATGTACGAAAATGGTTTACCTCACTCAAATAATGGTGCAAGTACTGTGGAAACGAACTGGGGGGTTACACCACAATTAAATCCTATATTGTATGCATTTGATACCGATGGACAAGCAAGAAAAGAACAAGATTTAGGTTTTAATGGATTAACTGATCAGCAAGAAGCACAAAAATATGGAATATCAAGTAATAACATTGTTACAGGAGAATTAGATCCTGCAAATGATAATTATTTATTTTACTTAGATGATAGATATAATTCTGCTCCTATAGGAAATACTGTTCAAGGTCGTTACAGATTCTTCCGTAACCCACAAGGGAATAATTCAACAGACAATCCGTTAAATGCATCTTCTTTAGTACCTGATACAGAAGATATAAATGGAGATTTTAATTTAGATCAAACAGAAAATTATAATCAATATACATTCAAGATAACTAGACAAAGTTTAGCTGATACAGAAAATAATTTTATTGTTGCTAGAAAAGAAGTTGATGCTGAATTTCCTGATAAGACAACTAAAAAAGTAAAATGGTATCAAGTAAGAATACCAGTTGATAGCTATGATTTAGATATTGATGGAGATGGTGTTGAGGAATTAAATAATCCAACTTCTATTTCTCAAGCAGAAAGTGTTCTTAATTCTGTTCGTTTTATGCGTGTTGTAATGAGAGGATTTCAAGAACAAACAACTTTACGTTTTGGTACATTTGACTTAGTTCGTTCTGAATGGAGACGTTATCCAAAAAATATTTATCCTTACATTATAAGTAATCAAGAAGGTTATGAAAATGATGTAAATGTTGGAGATTTAGAAATAGGAGAAGTTAGTGTAGAACGTAACTCTACAGATAGACCAGCATATATGATTCCTCCAGGAGTTAATCGTCAACAAATACAAGGAACAACAGGTTTTCAATTACAAAATGAAGCTTCTATGACAATGAAAGCTAAATTTAAGCCTGGTAGTACATCAAAAGCTATTTTTAAGAATACAAATCTAGATTTAAGAAGATATAAAAAATTACAAATGTTTGTATCTGCTCAAAATCTTTTAGATAGAACTTCTAATGCAGTAGATAATGGGACAAAATTATTTATTCGTTTAGGTAGCGATTATACAGATAACTACTACGAATATGAGATGCCTCTAAAATATACACCTCAAAGTTCTACTACAGAAAGTGCAGTTTGGCCAGATGATAACTTTATAAATTTAACAACAGATTTATTTACAGATGCCAAGAAAAAAAGAGATTTAGATAATTTTAGTACATTACAACGTTACAATTATCCATTTGATACAGATAATCCAAATAAGACTGTTTATGTAAAAGGTCGACCAACGCTTGGTAATGTATCTTCTATTATGATTGGAGTTCGTAACACATCAGGAGCATCAGATAAAGAAGTATTGTTATGGATTAATGAATTACGTTTAGGAGAAATTGATAATAAAGGTGGTTATGCAGGGTCAGCAAATATTCAATTTAATTTAGGTGATTTTGCAAATGTTCAAGTTTCAGGAAATACAAGTTCTGTTGGTTTTGGAGCGATAGATCAAGGACCTTCATCTAGAAATCAAGATCAAACAATACAATATGCTTTAAATACAGAAGTAAAACTAGACAAGTTTTTACCTAAAAAATGGGGAATGGAAATTCCATTTAATTTTACAATTCAAGAAAATTTTGTTGATCCTAAATACAATCCTTTAGATAATGATATAATTTTTGATGAAGCTCCAAATAAAAATGAATTGAAGAAAGTCGTAAGAACGTATACACAATTCAAAAGTTTTGCTTTTAATAATATTCGTAAGGTTAGAAGTACAAATAGTAACACTCCTATACGTTTTTATGATCCATCTAATTTCTCTGTCTCTATGATGTATTCAGATAATTATTATAGAGATATATATACTCAGTATAATATTACTCAACAAATGAGAGCTTCTGTAAATTATAACTTTGCATTTAGAGGGAAATCTTACGAACCATTTAAAAAGTGGAGACCTGTACAACCTCAACAAGAGTCAAGTAAATATTTACAATTTATAAGAGAATTTAATATTAATCCGTTACCAACACGTTTCTCTTTCCGTACAGAAATTGCAAGAACATACAGTGAAAGACAATACAGAGATATTAGTCAATATTTAGGAGGAGGAAGTTCTAGTTTGATTCGTCCAACTTATAGTAATAATTTCTTATTTAATTGGCAATATAATTTAGGATTTGATTTAACTAAATCCTTACGTCTGGATTTAACTTCATCTACGATGACATTAAATGATGGAAGTAATTTCCAAAGAGCAGATCAAAAATTAATTTGGCAAAATATGTTCACAGTTGGTAGACCAGTACAATATGATCAACAATTTCAGATTAATTATAAACTTCCATTAAAGTTCTTTCCTTATTTAAATTGGATAAATATGGAAATAGGATTTACATCTAATTATAATTGGATTGCAACTTCTACAGCAAGTCGTACTTTTCAAACAGATGTACTTGATGCTAATGGAGCTCCAGTATTAGATAGTGAAGGTAATACAGTTACTCGTATTGCTAATTTAGGTAATGGTACAGCACAGAATTCTAATTCAATTAATTATATTGGAGATATGGATTTCACAAGATTCTACCAAGAATTTAAAGGTTATAAACGTTATGATTCTATTTTAAGAGGGAGAAGGGCAGAAGTAGATTCTCTAAATTCTGTTTATACAGAATTATTCTCTAAAAAGAGAAGAATGAATAAAAAGTCAAAATACAAATTCAAAAATAAATTTACAGTAAAAGATTATGGTTGGATGGTTCTTTCTTCATTAAAAAGAGCAAACTTCACATTCAATCAACGTAATGGAGCTGTAATTCCAGGATTATTATATGAACCAGGATTTTTTGGAGTTAATGGTTCTAATGGTCCATCTTTAGGGTTTGTTTATGGGACACAATTTGATATAAAAAGTCAATTGATACAAAAAGGATTAATAGTTGGAGATGAATTAATGACAGAAGCATATCAACTTACCAAAGGATCAGACTTTAATGGGACAATGCTTATAGAACCAATGCCTGATCTTAGAATAGATTTAAATGTTAAGCGATCTAAGGATAAGCGATTATACCACTCAGGATTTAATTTAGCTACTCCAAATCCTTATATTGATGAATTAGTAAATCTTAATATATCAACAATTAGTATTAATACATCTTTTAAAAATGGAGATGCAATTTTTCAACAATTCTTATCAAATTTACAGACAATATCTAATCGTTTAGGGAATGCTAGAGGAATTACAGATAGAGATGTTATGGGATATTATGAAGGATTTAATGCAAGAAACTCAGATGTACTTATGCCTGCCTTCTTAGCTGCAGTACAAGGTAAAAATGCAAATTCTAGTAAATTAGGTTATAATAGATCTATACCTATTCCTAACTGGAGAATTGGTTATACAGGATTAAAATCAATTCCAGTTATTAATAAGTACTTTGATAATATAGAGATTTCAAGTGCATATAGTTCAACATATACAGCTTCTGGTGTTCAATCAAATCCAAATTATGCATTAGATGCTAATGTATTATTAGGTGGACAAGTGACAGGGAAAGATGCTAATGGAAATTATTACGCAAAGAATATTTATGGTGCAATAACAATGATAGAACAATTTTCTCCATTGTTAGGTGCTGATTTAACATTCCGTAATAATATGCAATTAAGAGCGCAATATAACAGAGATCGTTTGTTGTCTTTAAGTACAACTAATTTTACTTATACAGAAGATTATGGATCTGAATTTATTTTTGGTCTTGGATATATTTTCAAAGATTTTAAAATGAAAATTCGTTATCAAGGTAATCAAAAAACAATAAAAGGGGATCTTAATATTCGTGCTGATTTATCAATAAGAGATAATAAAACAACTATCAGAAAAATTATATATAATTTTGATGATACTTTGAATCCTAATACACCAACAAGTTTATATGGAGATTCTCAGATTACGGGAGGACAACGTATCACATCATTTAAATTAACAGCAGATTATAATATTAGTCAAAATCTTAATTTACGATTTTATTGGGATCAAATGATGAGTAAATACAAAATTTCAACAGCATTCCCAATTTCTCAAATTCGTACGGGATTAAGTGCTACCTTTACATTTTAATAAATAGACAAAATTAATAAACAAACATTATGAGCATTCCAAACAATTTAAAGTACAGTAAAGATCACGAATGGGTTTCTGTAGAAGGAGATGTAGCAACAATAGGTATTACAGCTTTTGCCCAAGGAGAGTTAGGTGATATTGTATATGTTGATGTAGAAACAGAAGGAGAAACTTTAGGCCAAGAAGAAGTATTCGGTACAGTAGAAGCAGTAAAAACAGTTTCTGATTTATTCATGCCAATTGGTGGTGAAGTAATCGAATTCAACACTGAATTAGAAGGAGAACCAGAATTGATTAATACTGATCCTTATGGAAAAGGATGGATTATTAAAGTAAAAGTAGAAGATGCAGCTCAATTAGATTCTTTATTAGATGCAGCAGCATACCAAGATTTAATCGGTGCATAATAAAATAACTAAAATAATATTCTTTGCATATGTAGCGTTAGTATTTTATCTAACGCTACTTCCGCAAGAAAATTTTAATAAACTAGGGACAATTAAGCAATTAGAAATATTCTTACAATTAGAAAATTTTGATAAAATTGTTCATTTTGGTTTATTCGGATTGATGACACTTTTGCTATTTAGTGCTTATAGATTTTTTTCGATAGGATTAATAATTATTCCTTTTTCAATAAGTTTATTGATAGAAATATTACAAGGAATTTTAACATTTCTGCATCGAAGTTTTGATTTTGTAGACTTAATGGCAAATTTATCAGGAATAACAATATCATATATTCTTATATCAATTTACCTTGATAATTTTGAAAATAAAAAACGCAATANNTATTGCGTTTTTTATTTTCAATTAATAATTATATTATTTCATTAATTCTTTAGGTATTTCACAAACAGGAATAGGAACCATTTTATGTTGATTAATTCTGTTTAATCGAGAATAAACATCAAATACTTCTTTTTCTCTTCCAGAAAAATCATCTGTTATTTTTCCTTCTTCTTTTTGTTGCATAGCCCATTCAAGTTCATCATAGCTAGCACCTAATTGATCTTCATCAGAACGATCGTCCCCAAATAGACCATCTGTAGGTTTTGCTTTCTGTATATCTGTATTAATTCCTAAAAAACGAGCAATCTCATAAACTTCAGATTTTAATAAATCTGCAATAGGACTCAAATCAACTCCTCCATCACCATATTTAGTATAGAAACCAACACCAAAGTCTTCAACTTTATTTCCTGTTCCTGCAACTAAATAATTATTAATTCCAGCAAAATAATAAAGAGAAGTCATTCTAAGACGAGAACGAGTGTTTGCTAAAGCTAAATTTACTTGATCAGAAGATTCAGTTTTAGGAAAAGCATTTACTATTGAATCAAAAGTATTAGTTAATTCAACTTCAATCGAATTTACAGGTGAAGAAAAATTACTTTTTAACCATTCGATATGTTTTTTAGCTCTTTCTGCTTGATTTTTTTCTTGATGAATAGGCATTTCTAAATTTAGTAGAGGATAACCTGTCATAGCACAAAGAGTTGAAGTTACTGCAGAATCAATTCCTCCAGAGATTCCTATTACAAAACCTTTTTGATGAGAAGTTTCTAAATAACTTTTTAACCAATCAACAATATATTTTACAACCTTTTCTGTTTGCATAATTTTAATTTTATTTCAAATATAACAGATTATCAAAAAAATTAAGGTTTAAAATTCTACAGATTATTTACTATTTTTGTTTGCAAAATAAACAAATAATGAAATTTGTATACGGCTTGGCTTTTTCGAGTTTGATTTTTTTTACAGCATGTAAAAAAGAGAAATCATGGGATATAGATGTAAAAGAACAAAATGTTCAATTAAATATACATGATATAAGTGAAGATTTTTTTAATGATTCTATCCCATTAACAACTCTTAGAAAAGATTATCCTTTCTTTTTTGATGGTAATACATCTGATGAAATCTGGGAGAAGCAACGTAAAAATAAAGAAGAATTAACGATTTATGATATATCTAGAAAGAAATTTGGAAATTTTAGTCAATTAAACCAAAAATTAACTCCTGTTTTTCAACGTTATTTACATTATTTTCCAGAGTATAAAATACCAACGATATATACATATTCTTCTGGGTTACAAAATTTAGAGTTTCCAGTAATGTTTAGTCAACAAGCTGGTTTAATGTTTATTGCAATGGATGCATATTTAGAAAATAAAAATAAATTATATGACAGTATTGGTGTAGAAAGATATTTGAGATCAAATATGGAATTTGATAAATTACCTGCGCAAGCTGTAGATGCTATAGCAAATGATATTGTAACTTATAGTCCTAGAAATCAACAATTCATTGATCGGATAATTTATGAAGGTAAAAAATTGATTTTAGAAGACGCTCTATTGGTTGATACACCTGATGAATTTAAAATTGGTTATACACCAGAACAATTACAATGGAGTATAGATAATGAAGCTGAAATATGGAATTTTTTTGTAGAACAAAATTATGTATTTAGTTCTGATGCATCATTAAAGAAAAGATTTTTAGATATAGCACCTTTTTCTAAATTTAATAATGAAATAGAGCAGCAATCTCCAGGTAGAATAGGAGCTTGGATTGGTTGGCAGATTATTAGAAAATATTTGAAAGACAATCCAAAGGTTGATCTTAAAACATTATTAGAAGATACTGATAGCCAAAAAATATTTAAAGAATCTAAATATAAACCTGTAATAGGAGAAAAAGGTTCAACAACATATACAACAAAGACGATAAATGATAAAGTTTATCATTTCTTAAAATAAATTTTAAAAAATTGAGATTATGAGATCAACAAATATTTCTATTGATATCGAGTTAGATGAAAATCATGTTCCTGAAAAAATGACATGGAATGCACCTGATGGAGGGATTAGTCACGAAGAAACTAAAGCAATGTTACTTTCTGTTTGGGATGAAAAATCTAAAGAAGCCTTACGTATAGATTTATGGACAAAAGATATGACGCAAGATGATATGAAACGTTTCTTTCATCAAATATTAATTTCCATGTCTAGTTCTTATTTAAGAGCTACAGATGAAGAAGATGTTGCACAAAAAATAGCTGCTTTTGCAGAGGAGTTTGCTTATGCATCTAAAATAAAAGGATAATTTAACTTGATAAAATTCATATAAAGGCTATTTCTATTAGAGGTAGCCTTTTTAATTTGTTTTATAAATTTGTAAAAACAATTAAATAATTAAGCACATGAAAAAAAATATTACATTTTTTGTAGCCTTTTTAGGATTATTAATAGGGATGATATCTTGTAATACACCAAGTCCAGATAGTTTTTTTCAAACTACGGTATTAAATGTAAACATTATTAGAGATTTTTCTTCAGAAAATATAACTAGAGAATTAGAAAGTCAAGCTGTAGAGTTTGAAGGACATCCAGAATCTAAAAAGAATGGAAATGAAGCTCAGCAAGTAATAGAAAATAAAGTAGCGTATATAAAACAAACTATAGAAAAAATTAATGCTTTAACACCTCCAGATGAGGATGCAAAATTAATAAAGGAAAAGTCATTGGCATTGTTTAATTATGTTCTTCCAGTTTATGAAAATGACTATATTAAAATGGCAAAACAATGTGATGCTAAAGATTCAAAAGAAAATATTGAAACATTAGCTATTGAAATTGATAATAAATACGGAGATGAATTTTCTAAGAAGCATGATGAACTTTTAAACTTAGGAAAATCCTATGCAGATAAGCATAATTTAAATGTGAAATTTGATTAATTTCATTTTTAAAAGGGTTAGATATAAATATGAGAATAAAAAATAAAGTCGATTTTCGTAACATTTTGTTTAGAAATTCGACTTATTTTGTGTTTAGAAATTTTTACTAACTTATATGAAAATTAATTATTTATTTTTTACAATTATCTTTTTTTTATCAAATAAATCTTATACTCAACAAACACAAGATTGGACAATTGAAGATTGTATTACTTATGCGACTGAGAATAATTTGACTGTACAGCATAATAAATTTAATGAAGAGTTAGTTAATCAAGATAAAAAAATGGCTAATAATGCTTGGTTACCAATAGTTTCTGGAAATGTAGATAATAATTTTACAATAGGAGCATATAACCCTACAATAAGACAAGGTTATTATCAATTTTCTAATTCAACAGGTATACAATCAAATATAAATATATATAGAGGAGGTCAGGTAAAATTAAATAAAGAGAAAGCGGAAATAGATTTACAAGCAGCTAAAACTCAAACTGAAGTTACAATTAATGATATTTCGATTCAGTTAACAAATTATTATTTGACTATTTTACTAAATAAAGAGTTAAAAAAAGTTGCTGAAGCAAATTTAGAAGTATCAAGATTACTTTTAGATCAAAATAATAAAAGGTTTAAGATAGGTAAAGTTTCACAAGCTGTTGTAGCACAATCAGAATCTGAAGTAGCACAAACAGCAAGAGATGTTGTTACTGCTCAAATCGAAATTGAACGATCTTTATTAAATTTATCAATACTTTTACAATTAAATAGCTATAAAGATTTTAATATATCTTCAATAAAAATTCCAGATGAATTATCATCTCGCTTATATAATCTTGATGAAGTTTTGGCTTATGCACAAAATAATCAGCCAGTAGTAAAAAATGGACTGCTACAAATGCAATCAGCAGAAAAATCAATAGAAATTGCAAAAACATCATTATTACCATCTATTACAGGATCATATAATTTTGGTACAAATTATATTCAGTATTTTAATAAAGAGTTACGTCAAAAAGCATTTGCAGTACAATTAGGTAATAATATTACAAATGTTTTTGGTTTATCTCTTAGTGTTCCAATATGGAACCAATATGCATATAAAATTAATATACAGAAAGCTAAAATAAATCAAAATATGGTTGAAGTTAATTATAAACAAGCTAAACAAGATGTTTATGTTAATGTACAATCTGCATATTTTGAAGAAACAAGTTCTTATGCTTCATATACATCCATGAAAGAAGCTTATAATTATGCGAAAATATCATATGAGTTTGCTCTTAAATCATACAATGCTGGAACAATAAATTTATATGATTTTAATCGATCTAGAACAGATGCTTTAGTTGCACAATCTAAAATGTTACAAGCCAAATACAATTATATTTTTAAACAAAAAGTATTAGATTTTTATGCTGGGATACCAATAACTTTAGAAAGTGAATAATAATAACATTTTAAATCATCAATTCTAAATTGATGATTTCATTTTACTATGTATCTTTGCAGTATGGCAATAATCTTAAATTTAGAAACTTCAACAAAAAATTGTTCAGTTTCAATTGCGAAAGATGGAGTACAGCTTTGTTTAATAGAAGAAAGTGAGGAAAGTTATGCTCATGGAGAAAAATTAAATCAATTTGTAGATTGGTGTATAGAAGGAGCTGAAATAGAAATCAAAGATATAGATGCAGTTTGTGTGTCAAAAGGTCCAGGATCTTATACAGGTTTACGAATAGGTGTTTCTTCTGCCAAAGGTTTTGCTTATGGTTTAGATAAGCCTTTGTTAGCAGTGAATACTCTTAACGTTTTAGTGGATTCTCAGATCAATAAAGGATTTGATCTTATTGTTCCAATGATTGACGCGAGACGAATGGAAGTTTATACAGCTATTTTTGATGGTCAAGGAAAACAATTAACAGAAACTGAAGCGAAAGTAATTGACGAAGCTTCTTTTGAAGATTTAAAAGGTAAAAATATAGTATTTATAGGTGATGGAGCAGAAAAATGTAAAGATGTTTTAGTTCACTTAAATGCTGAATTTGTACAGGAATTTCCTTCTGCAAAAAACATGATTTCTCTTTCTGAAGAGAAATATCTTCAAGAATCTTTTGAAGATGTAGCTTATTTTGAGCCTTATTATTTAAAAGATTTCATTGCAGGAAAAAAGAAAACACAATAAAAAGTATGAAAAATATAGTTTTAACAATAGCTTCATTTTATGGAATGATGGCTGTTATTTTAGGAGCTTTTGGAGCTCATGCATTCAAGAAAATTCTTTCTGTAGAAAAAATAACAAGTTTTGAAGTTGGTGTTAGATACCAAATGTATCATGCAATAGTTTTATTAGCTATTGGATTATATTTTCAATTCAATAGTGGTTTAGAACGCTCAGCAGCTTGGTTTTTAATTGCAGGAACGTTTATATTTTCAGTAAGTATATATTTCTTATCTTTCGCAGAATATTGGAATGTAAATTTAAAATTTTTGGGACCTATTACTCCACTTGGAGGATTATTTATGATTATAGGTTGGGGATTGTTAATGTATATTTTCATGAAATCAAAATTCAATTAGAATTTCTAATAAAAAATATAAAATTAATGAGTTGGATAATTTATTCAACTCATTTTTTGTATCTATAAATTGAAATCATTAATATTGATTAAATTATTTAATAAAGCATATACATGAAAAAATATTTATATATACCTTTTTTAATATCTTCTTTATCTTTTGCACAAGAATTAAATTTACAACAAGCTAAGAAAATTTTTGATTTACCAACACATTGTATATCTATAGAATATCCTAACAAATTGGGTAATGTCTTAGGAAGTGAAAATGATTTGAAAACACCAAAACAAATCCGCCCTATTTTTTATGGTTGTTTTGATTGGCATTCTTCTGTTCATGGATTTTGGTCTATTATTAAACTAATGAAAGATTATCCAGAACTTGATGCAAATAATAAAATAAGAAATCAGTTGAATCAGCTTATTACAAGAGATAATGTTACTGTAGAAATGTCTTTTTTTAATGATAAGAATAACAAATCCTTTGAAAGAACATATGGCTGGGCATGGTTATTACAATTGCAAATGGAATTAAATTCTTGGAAGGATGAAGATGCTATAAAATGGTCAAAAAATCTTCAACCACTTAGCGATTTAATTATTAATAGATATGAAGAATATTTACCAAAATTAGTATATCCAATAAGAACTGGTACACATGATAATACTGCTTTTGGATTAAGTTTAGCAATAGATTATGCAAGAGCTGTAAATAACAAATCTTTTGAAAAAATTATTACAGATAATGCTATTCGTCTTTATCAAAAAGATGAAAGTTGTAATATTGCTTTTGAACCAAGTGGTTCTGATTTTCTTTCTCCATGTTTAGAAGAAGCATTAATAATGTCCAAAGTAAAAAATAAACATGATTATAAATCTTGGTTAAAAAACTTTTTACCACAGTTGTTAAAAAACGATTTTAATCTTCAACCAGGAGTTGTTTCAGATAGAACAGATGGACATTTAGTTCATTTAGATGGTTTAAATTTTAGTCGTGCAACAGCTTTGTATCAAATTCAAAATAAGTTACCAGATTTAAAATATCTAAATAAAGTTGCAGATAACCATCTTAATTATTCTTTAAATAATATAACCAATGATGATTATATGGGAAGTCATTGGTTAGGTACTTTTGCATTATATGCTTTAACTAATAAGAATAGATAATGAATCTTTTTATGCAATTATTAAATGATTGTTATCATTTAATAATTGCATGCTTCATTTTCTTTTATCATGTTAAGAGTTATACATTTGTAAAAAATAAAATTTCAAATTTAAAAAATCTTTTAATGATTTAATTTTATAAATTAATTATAGAATGCAACCTAATAAAGCCCTTAAAGGTAAATTACTTAATCACTATATTTCTTTCTTTCTACTTATTTATGTAATAGATTTATTGTATAATATTTATTTTAATCAATTAACACATATTTATATTTATTCTTTTTTGATTTTTCTTACAATAAGAATTTTTTATCTCAAAGAAAATTTAAAAAATAATAAAAAAATAAGATTCATTCTTTTATTTATTATGAGTTTGATTGTTTTTTATTTTGATTCATATTATTCTTCCGAAGCAATGGTTTATATAACTTATTTATCTATTATCGCAACTTTTCCATTGCTTTTTGATGTTGTTTTTGATTATAAATACATAATAGCATTATTTATTATATTTTCAATAGAAATATTAATAAATATATATACAAATTATACTCTTTTTTACAATCAAAAAATATTATTTTCAGAGATAAGAATAAGAAGAATAAATGAAGTTTTACAGGTAATTTAGCTGTAGGTACTAATGCTACAGGAGCTACTAATATTGATAATTTTATGGCTCAATCTTCTTTAAAAATTGAAGTTTTCGAAGTTCCTAGTAAATTTTTAAATATTGTAAATGAATAAGATAATTATGAAGAATTTGAATATAATATTTTGCGTTATTTTATTATTTCCTGTAATTACATTTTCTCAAATGGGTATAGGAACTGATTTACCTAAATCTACATTGGATGTAAATGGAAATTTAAATATAAAGAATCAATTGTATTTAGGAGGTACTGATAATTCTTTGGGTAACCCAGGAGTAAATGGACAAATAGTAGTTTCTAATGGAGATAATCCTGCTACATGGCAAGATGTAAGATTACCTGAGGGTATTAGTACTCTTACAATATCATCAAAATATGTTAAAGATGATGAAATAGGAGTTTCTCTTACAAATGGTGTTACAACTGCTTATCAAGAAGATTCGAATTTATCAACTTGGAGCGTTATAGAGAATTTAAATACAAGTTTTAATATAGTTAATATTACAAATAAAGTTAATTTTTCTGTTCAAACAATTGTTCAACGATCAAACTCAGATCTGGCAAGTTATGCATGTGGAATATTTATAGATGATAAATTAAAAGCTGTTAGAACAGATATTATTAATACTACTGCAGGAGGTTATAAAACATATAATATTAATATTACATTAGATAATATTGGAGTAGGAAATCATACAGCAAAATTTGCTTGTCGAGGTAGAAATATAGCAAGTGGTAGTTTAGGGATCGGTAAGGTCATAAATGCTACTTATTTATCTGCAGCAATGGCAAAATCAGTTTTTAAAACAACAATTTTAGAACGTATGTAATAAGCTAGTCTTAATTCCTTAAATGTAAATAGTCTTTATAATTGATTTTTTTTCATTATTAAAGGCTATTTTTATTTTATTAAAGTTATAATTAATTTATGGAAGATTTTCTAAACGAAATGGATAAGTATTATCTACTTTCTGATGAAACTAAAAATGAGATTAAAAATATTTCTAATGTTAGAAAATATAAAAAAAATGAATTTATTCTTCAATCTGGGGATTTAGCTCTTAATTATTATTTTGTAAGAAAAGGTTTATTAGGTTATTATACATTAGATAAAGAAGGAAATATTATTTATAAAATATTTTTTGATGAAAATACTTTTGCAGCCTCAACTTCAGCAATAATAGAAGAAAAGAAAACTGAGTTTAATATAATAGCATTAGAAGAAGTAGAATTGATTGTTTATTCTGCTCAAAAATTTAGAGAATTATTATTAAAATATCACGATTTAGCTTTGTTCCATATAAATTATTTAGAAAAAAATTGGGTTGTTAAAAAAGAACATTTAGAAATTGATTTAAAGTGGGAAACAGCAAAACAACGATATTTGGAATTAATTGAAAATAAGAATATTTTTAATAGATTAAAACAACATCACATTGCTTCTTATTTAGGTATTACGCCTACTCAATTAAGCCGAATACGTAAAGAAATAAATCTATAAAAACATCAACATATGTAAATGTTTTTAAATTTTTTACATACTAGTTTTACATCATAATTTTTAAAAAAATAAGTAAAATGAAAGTGGTAATTAGTATGTTCACATGGGTGATGTTTTCATTTATAGTATCAGCTCAACAAATTATTCATAAAAATGTTTTTTCTAAAAAAATGAATAAAGATGTTGCGACTGTAATAATAACTCCAAACTTTGAACAAGGGAAAACGTATAATAGTGTTTATATTCTTCACGGGTTTAGTGGTAATCCAGATAGAACTTATAAGGAAGATATCCCTGACTTGGTTCAATTAGCTGAAAAATATCAAACAATTTACATTATACCAGATGGTAATTTTAGTAGTTGGTATGTTGATAGCCCTGTTGATGAAAAATCACAATATGGAACATTTTTAGGAAAAGAATTAATTCAATTTATAGATGTAAATTATCCAACTAAAAAAGATCAAAAATATAGAGGTATTTTAGGTTGGAGTATGGGAGGATATGGAGCTTTAAGTATTGCAATATCTAATCAAAATGTATTTTCTATGGTAGGAAGTGTTTCTGGAGCTATAGATTTTAATCGATTTGGTGAAGCTTATCAACTTTATAAAGTCGATAAAGTTTTAGGTGATTTAAAAAATGTTCCTAGTGAATATTTTATTTATAACAAGATTAATGAAATAATTCCTTCAAAACAAATGTATTTCATAAGTTGTGGGACAGAAGATAAAGGTGTGATAGAAATGAATAGAGATTTACATCTAAAATTAACAAATAAGAAAATAGAGCATTTGTATACAGAGTCTTTAGGTGTTCATAATACTGAATATTGGAGTAAGGCTCTATCAGATCAATTAACATTATTTAATAAATATTTTAATATAAATCATTAGAAATAAAAAAGGTTGTAATATTTATTACAACCTTTTAATTTATACTTCTAACGTAGGAATAAATTCATTTTCAATTTCATTGAATGTACTTTCCAAATCAATTAGATTATCTTGTGTAACTAGTTTTGTACGATAAGGTTTAAAGTTAGGAATTCCTTTAAAATAATTTGTATAGTGCATACGTGTTTCTAAAATTCCTGTGCGTTCTCCTTTCCATTCAATAGCCCAATTAAGGTGATTTTTAGCAGCTTCCATTCTTTCAAAGATTGTAGGTTCTGGTAATAACTCTCCTGTTTCTCTATAATGTTTTATTTGATTAAAAATCCAAGGGTAGCCTATTGCAGCACGACCAATCATTACACCGTCGACACCATATTTCTCTTTGTATTCTATTGCTTTCTCAGGAGAATCAATATCTCCATTTCCAAAGATTGGAATTTCTATATTAGGATTTGCTTTTACTCGAGCAATATGTGACCAATCAGAATGACCTTTATACATCTGAGCACGAGTACGACCATGTATAGATAAAGCTTTTATTCCTGTATCTTGTAAACGTTGTGCTACTTCATCTATATTTATAGAGTCATGATCCCATCCTAAACGAGTTTTTACAGTAACAGGTAAATGAGTACTTTCAACAACAGATTTGGTAAGTTTCACCATTAAATCAATATCTTTTAAAACGCCAGCACCAGCACCTTTACAAACAACTTTTTTTACAGGGCAACCAAAGTTGATATCTACAATATCAGGTTGTACAGTTTCAACAATTTTAGCAGACATTGCCATAGCTTCTTCGTCCCCACCAAAAATTTGAATACCAATAGGTCTTTCATAATCAAAAATATCTAATTTTTGACGACTTTTTATGGCATCACGAATAAGTCCTTCAGATGAGATAAACTCAGTATACATAAGGTCCGCTCCATGCATTTTACACAAACGACGAAATGGTGGATCACTTACATCTTCCATTGGTGCAAGCAACAAAGGGAAGTCTGGTAATTCTATGTTTCCTATCTTTACCACAATAAAATTTTTTGCAAAATTACATAAAACTTATGAAAAAAGAACGAAATACAGATGGAGTAAATCAATATTTAAAATTCTCAGCAATGGGAACGCAGATGGCTATAACGATTGCGTTATTTGCATGGTTTGGAAATTTTTTAGATAAAAAATTAGAAACTGATAAACCATTATGGACAGCTGGCTTATCTTTGCTTGGTGTTTTTGTAAGTCTATATCTTATGTTAAAACAATTACCAAAAAAATAATAGATGATTAAAAAATTTTTATTTCTTGCACTAATTTTTATTATAGCAATTGTAATTTTCTGTGCTATACATTACTTAATTATTTCACATTTTAATTTTAGCGAAAATCCGCTAATCGTTCTAAAAATTTATTTAATAATTGGTCTAATAACATTAATGATTTTCCAAATGGGGTGTCTTGTTAAAATAAAATACCCAGAATATGTTGGTTTTGTATTTATGGCTGGTATGATTGTTAAAATGGCAGTCGTTCTAGCAATGGTAGTTGTTAATCAAGAAATTAAGATAAATATCATACAATTAATTATAAGTTATTTTGTAGTTTTGGTGTTCGAAGTGTTGCTTTTTATTCAATTAATTAACTTAAAGTTAAAAAAAGTTTAATAAATTTTAGCATTTGACTTTGGTAAGTGGTTAATTTACTATAATTTTGCACGCAATTTAGAAACAAAGGAATTATACATGAAATTTTCAGCGTTATTAGCGTTTTTATTACTTTTTAATATTGGATTTGCTTCAGCAGAAGTTCATCATGAAGGGTTACCAAAAACGTTCGAAGAGTTAGTTAAAAGTGAGGAGACAAAAAACCACGAGGAAGCTGCTAAAGTTAAGTCTGGTGAATCTACATTTAACCCGGTG
>NZ_DLJR01000042.1:0-514 GCF_002484365.1 Empedobacter sp. UBA7611 | reverse complement strand
GCCATATTTATTAACGTTATTCTTCTTTATTTGGATTAATAATTTATTAGGATTATTACCAGGTGCAGCAAACGTAACAGGAAATATTGCAGTAACATTTGTATTAGCTTTAATTGCTTTAATCGTAATTAATTTTTCAGGAAATAAAGATTACTGGGGACATATGTTATGGATGCCAGGAGTACCAGTTCCAGTAAAAATTATCTTAGCACCAATCGAATTAGTTGGTATTATTACGAAACCTTTCGCTTTAATGATTCGTTTATTTGCGAATATTACAGCAGGTCACATTATTATTATGTCTTTAATCTCGTTAATTTTTATATTTCAAACAGAAGCAATGTCTGCTGGATCTATTCCTTTAGCATTATTTATCTACTGTTTAGAATTATTAGTAGCGGCTTTACAAGCATTCGTGTTTACTATGTTAGTTTCATTGTTCATAGGAACAGCAGTAGCAGAACACGATCATCATTAAGAACAAAGAAATATAAAAATAATTTTTTAATAATTA
>NZ_DLJR01000004.1:0-11076 GCF_002484365.1 Empedobacter sp. UBA7611 | reverse complement strand
TTTTCTCTTCTTTTTATACTATAATTTAAGATTTTCAAATCTAAAGGAACCCGTCGAAGAATCTCATTCTTGACCTTAATGTCAAATAAATTTTACATACTACTTATTACATACTACAATCCTCTCAATACTATAAACTCACGTCTCATATCTAAATAACAGGTAGTAGCCCCAATAAATTTGGAAAATGATATGAAAGGGTTTACTTTTAATTTGCGAAAAAAAGAGTATAACCTAACTGTCAAAGTCTCATTACCGAGGCTCAGATAGAGAGCGAGTAAAGAAAGGGGAACCTTTTCTTTACGTTCCGTTAAATGTTATAAAACGGAGAATTGTTCTTTAAAAGAATGGAAAAAACGAACAGACTTTGTCTGGTGGTTTTTTACGGATGAATGGAAATTGTTTCGTTCTCATTTTGTGTTGGGTTTTATGGAACGATGTTTCTCGTGTATGAAGATATACTTGCAAAAAAAGCAAGGAGCAGTCTCACACCTTAGATCCATGGGCGACCAAACCCGTCTTTAAAATCCGAGGATAATAAAGTTTCCACCTAAAGCTAACGTGAGAACCGCTCACATGCCATATACGAAAGTACAAAACTTTTGAGACATGGAGCAATTTCACGGTGTTCTCGATGGAAAATTGGTCGTTTTGGAATCGAGTCACATCGTTTAATTATGACTATCAAAAGTCTAATTATCAAATCGCTAATACAAATATAACAATATTTTTTAACACACCAATATATTGGTGTAAAATATTTTAATAAAATGATAAAATATTTTGAATTTGAAACTACTCAATTTGATTTTGAGTTAATCCAACATATTAAGAAACTAAGAATAAAGGAAAAGTTTTCACAAGAAACCCTTAGTCTTAAAATGGGTTTAGCGAAAAGTTTCATTGGTAATGTTGAAAATTATCGTGAAAAACATAAATATAGCACCCGTCACATCACTCTTTTAGCAAAAGCATTCGGGTACAAAAATATTGGTGAGTTATTAAACTTTCCAATTCCACAATACGACAGAATTAAAGTTACGGTAGAACAGACTTATAATGAGGCAGGCACTAAAGTATTGAAAAGTGAAGTGGTGAAGGTTGTTGAGATAAAATAATATGTTAGATTTTACAAATTATCACAAAAAATCTAAAGGACTTGGTGTAGATTTTTTATCAATATCTGTAATGTGCGTATAAATCATGGTAGTTCTAATGTCGTTATGACCTAATAATTCTTGAACTACACGAACATCAATTCCACTTTTTATAAGATGAGTAGCATAGGAATGTCTTAATGTATGTACGCTGCCTTTTGATAAAACGCCAGCTTTACTCATAGCGTTTTTTAAAATTAATTGGACACTTCTTTCGCTGTATTGATCGCCTTTTGCGCCTTCAAACAAAAAGTCTTTAGGTTGATAAACCTTATAGTATTCTCTCAATAATAGCAAAAGTTTATCTGGCAAAGCAACTATACGATCTTTGTTACCTTTACTTTGACGAATAAGAAGTAAATTACTTTCTGATTTTATATCTGCAATTTTTAAATTTATCAATTCGCTTAGTCGCAATCCACAGCTATAGATTATTGTAAGAATAGCTTTATGTTTTAAATTTTCTGTTGCATTTAATAAATTTCGTACTTCTTCTTGAGAAAAGAAAGTTGGTAATTTATTAACTTTTCGTTTTGGATAAAGATAATTTAATTCGATTTTCTGATTTTCAACTAATTCAAATACTTTTTTAATTGCCCCAACCAAAGAACGTTGATAGGAAACACTGATATTTTCTTGAGTTACTTTTGTATTGATAAACAATTCGATTTCTGAAATAGGAATTTCATCTAATCTATTGTATTTTTCCATCTGCTCTAAGAAAACTTGAGCGTAACCACAATACGATTTTATGGTATTGTTTGCATATCGTTGTAATTTTAATCGATTTTGCAACGTTTTTAGAATTGTTTCGCTATCCATACATTCATTATTACATTTTACATCAAATTACTTCGTGATACATGAATTTTATTTTAGTAAGTGTCTAATTTACAAAAAAATAATTATATTTGTTTTTAATTTTACGAAATGCAGATATAGGTGATTTTTTACGAAACAAAAGCTAGATCAGTTTCGTGAAAAAACAATGTTATCTGTAATTTTACTGAATATCCCATAACAAAAAGGAATGAGAAAAATATTAATTCTATTTTTGATAATTACAAATCTTCTAATTTCTTGTGGGAAAATAACTCACAAAAAATTTAACTCTGAAAGATGGAAAACCGAAAATATAGATTCCGAAGAAAATTGGAATTTAAGATGGAGTATGATGAATGATTTACGTAATAATAACAAACTTGAAGGACAAACTAAGAAAGAAATAATTGAGTTACTTGGAAAACCTGAAACTGAAACTCAAAATGAATTTTATTATTACCTTGGTTATTCTGGAAAGGGAATAAACACAGGAACTTTAATTATTACGTTCAACAAAAACAATAAAGTAATTAAGGTTAATGTAACAGAAGGATGATAAAATTAACTAGAACCAAAGGATTTATCATTTCAGTTTTAAGCTTTATAATTGGTTTTATACTAAATGGACTTGCTTGGACAATTCTTCCAGGACCCGAAATAAATACAATATCACTTTTAGTAGGATTTTTATTAATGCTACTTGGGTTTACTCTATTTATAGCTAGTTTTTGGCTTAAAGATTAATAAAAACTACAGATAACATGGGTTTTGCAAAATGGCGGGTTTAAGGCTAAATTGAAAGTTCCAGCTTTCAATTCCGCAAAAAGCCAATTTTATTGGCTTTTTTCATATATTAGCAAATGAAAATTGGCTTTTGCTACGTATCGGGCTAAATTGAACTATCGTCCAATTCAAGCCGCCACTTCGCAAAGCCCCGAACCGTTATAAGCCATTTTCTGAAAAACGAAACTGTTAATTATTTTTATTAACTTGCGGACTTTTAAGAAAATTATGGAAAGAACAATCGACATAGAAAATAATCCAGAGCAACTAAACGAGTGGGTTTTAAAAAGTATAAATTTATTCAAAGACACTAACTATCTAGACCAAATTCTTGAAGTTTATCCTTTTCAGATTGCTTCTCCAGAGAGACTTGAAGCAAGTGTAAGACGAAGAATAATAAATGCTCATCAGTCTAGAAGAACAAATGAATTAATTGAAATTCTTAAAACGTTAACCAAATTTCCATACGAAGATCCAATTTGGTATTTACTTAAAAACATAGAAGGTTGCAACGAAAATAATCCTGTTCAAATTCAGAGAATAGCTAATTCACTATATTCAATGACTGCGGAAGAAACTGTTGTCAGACTTGAAGCAGCACCAAAATTAAACACTCAAATGGGTCCAATGTTTAATGCTTGGTTACGACAAAGATTTACTCTTTTACCACTTAACCTTTTTCAAGAATCAACAAATGGAATATGTATCCTTGATGCATCAGAAGAAATTGGAAAGCAATATATCAATGAAATTTTAAATCAAAACTTGGACAAAAGACCTGATTTAATTGCAAAAGTGAATAATCAATTAATTATTGGTGAAGCTAAATGGATTGGGCAACCAGGCGGAAACCAAGAAAAACAAGTACAAGAAGTATTAAAATTCTGTAGAAACCAGAGAGGCGACGTAATCAGAATAGGTGTAGTTGATGGTTTTCCTTGGTCATTATTTAATATTAATCATCGCTTGGTAAACAATAAAGAAGCTGTAAACATTCAAGAATCAGAATATGATATTGTTAGTGCAATACTATTAGAAGAATATTTTAATCAATTTCTTAATCAATAGAAACATATTCATAAAAATTACACTTAACGTTATCTTTTTTAAATGTTTGTTTTATTACATCAAACGATTGGTTAGAATTATCAATACCAATCCAATTTCTTTTTAATTGATTGGCAACTAAAAGTGTACTTCCAGAACCTGCAAAACAATCCATAATAAGAGAGTCTTTATTTGAAGAATTTAAAATAATTCTTTTCAACAAATCGTGATTCTTTTGTGTTGGATAATCAACATATGAAAGACCTTTGTCTTTAAAATTCCAAACATCTTGGACTTTTTTCCCTTTATGTTCATTTGCAAAGACCATCTTTCTTGGATTTCCATTTTCAGACCATTCTATTAAACCCAAATCGTCTAACCTTGTAAGCTCTTCTCTACTATATCGCCAATGTCTGCCTTTTGGTGGTAATATTCCTTTCCATTCTTTTCCAGTATCGCCATCAATTGTAATTCCTGGAGCGTGAATTGGATTTGTTGTATATCTTCCATAAACAGGATGGATTTTTGAAAAACTTTCAATTTCTTCTTCTTTTGTTAAAGGCTCTTTTATTTCATTCCAAATATTTTTATCTCTATTTTTTGCATAAAATAATATCATATCTGAATAATTACCGTAAGCATTTCTTGAAAAATTTTTTGGATTACATTTTATTCTAGTAATATCATTTATAAAGTTTTCGTAACCGAAAACTTCATCCATAATTATTTTAACATAATGACCAATTTTTTTATCAATATGTAAATAGATACTTCCATTTTCAGACATAAATTCTCTTAACAAAAAAAGTCTTTTTCTAATAAACTCCAAAAATTCACTATTAACTAATTTATCTGAATAAGCAAGGTCGTTTTCAATATTTGAGAAATTTAAACCTGTTCCAAAAGGTGGGTCAATATAAATTAAATCAACTTTATTTCTATACTTTGGTAATAATGCTTTCAAAACATAATAATTATCTCCAAAAATCATTTTATTTGACAAACTTTGATTTTCATCATTAATAGATTGCAAAAAACCTAACGGCTTATAGTTGAGTATTTCAGTTTCATTTGATTTACCTTCATAGTCTAAATAACAATTACGACTTTTCTTTAAATACAAAGTTTCGGGTTCAGAAACCATAGAATTAGTTGACAAGAAATTTTCAAATTCCTGATAAGAAACTCTATAACTTTTATTAATTTTCACAGCGTTTAACTCTTTCTTTTGTATATACTTAGAAACAGTTTGTCTAGTTATTTTTAATGTTTTAGCAACATCATCGACAGTTAAAAAATTGTTGTCCATAATTCATAATTTGACACAAAGTAACATAAATAAACACAAATAAACAAGTGACATTGTAAAAAAAATAAAAACGGCTTATAACAGCGGTTTTAAGAAATTGGGGTTTTAGTCTTTAATTTAAACTTTGTTTTGTACTTTTGAGGTTCGCGATTAACCGAAAGTTCGGGCTTACCAAATCCCCAACTTCTTAAAGCCGCGAAACGTTACCTGCAAGCCGATTTTAACAGCCGTCTTAAATCGAAACTTCGGAAAATTTAACAGAAAACAACCGCTGAAGTTATTTTTATTTTTGCCAACGCACATTTTAAAACAATTTTAGCCAACGCATAAATGGCACATTTGGTTTTTGCTGACACACAAGCCAATGCTTCAAAAAACCAAAAGAGCCATTTTTTTGCCAACGCTCTAAAAACAAGACCATAAATATTTATTATATTTGCAAAAATTAAAAACAAAAAAATTATAGAAACGAAAAGATAAAATTATAAAATAACATATTGCGTTTGCTACGCTACCTGTAAGTAAAAAGTCGAAATTTTATAGAGAACAGGGAAGTTTAGTCAGAACGCTCACGCTACGGCGTGGGCTTTTGCTTTACTTTGTTCTCAGGGCTTCGACTCCCTTACTTACGAGTTTGCAACTGTCCCACGTTTTTTTTGTAGGACATCGGCACAACGAAGTAATACCGAAAGTCCAAATGAACAGAAAAAGAACATACACTACTCCACTCCAAAAAATTCCACCCTAAAATATTCACTTTACGGAAAACCGTAAGGAAACACCAGTATCGTATTATACTTTTGCTGAAAAACTGTATTTCTATACTATATAAATCAGAATATTTAACATTATAAACATAAATAAAATGAACATCAAAAATTTACAATTAGCAATTCTTGCGACAATCGCATTAACATTCACAGCGTGTGGAAACAAAACGGAAAAAGAAACTTCTTTTGACGAGCCGACAACCGAAATGGAAACTTCTTCTTTTGATACAGAAGAAATTACAGACGGACCAACAAATGAAATTTCCGAAGAAAAAGAAGAAGTTGTTTCTACCCCAAAAGGGAATAATAATATTGATGAGTACCTAAAAAGTTACGAAGAATACGTTGACCAATACATCAAATTGATGAAAAAAGCCAAAGACGGAGATGTATCTGCAATGACCGAATATGCAGAATATATGGAAAAGGCAACCGATTTGTCAGAGAAAATGGAGAAGGCAGAAAGCGAAATGTCTTCGGCTCAAATGGCTAAATTCCTTAAAATCCAAGCCAAATTAACACAAGCAGCATCAAGTATGTATTAAAAAGCTATCGGGCAGATGAGAAACTCTTCTGTCCGATTTTTATAAAACTAATCAGAATGAAAATAACAACTACACTTTTCGTATTGTTTTTCAGCTTGTTTGTTTCAGCTCAAACCCAGATAAAAAGTGATTACCAAAACATTCAAGGCAAGTGGACTTGTATCTCACCAAAATATAAGAACCACAGCTTTACAGTAAAAGAAATGTCCTTTTTCCAGAAGTTTCAGCAAGGTACTTTAGAACAAGGTTTGCCTTACGAAATTAAAAGATATAACCACAAAGATCACAAAATAGACCTTGTTGGTTTGTTCGTGAAATGTAGCGGTTGTTTTGACGATGTATGGACAATCAGCGAATTAACACCTACAAAATTGGTTTTGATAAATTACGAAACCGAAGAAACTGTCGAGTATAAAAAAGTAGTAACCAAATCTAAAAAATAATATGTACAGCGAACAAATAGAAAAACTCATTGAACTGGCATTAGCAGACGGAGAATTAACCGAAAAAGAAAAACAAATCTTGTTCAAAAAAGCTGAAGCCGAAGGAATTGACCTTGACGAATTTGAAATGGTTTTGGAAGTACGAATTTTTGAAAAGACAAAAAACAAAACAACAGAAACCGCAGCTTCTCCAAAATCGGATAAGTTGGGCGATGTAAAAAAATGTCCTGCCTGCGGAGCAATAGCAGAAAGTTTTGCTACAAAATGTTCGGATTGTGGTACTGAATTTAGAAATATAGAAGCATCGGGAAGCGTGATTAAGTTTTTTGAAAAACTTGATGAAGTAGAAGCAACTCGAACAACAGCATTGTATGAACAAAGCTCTAAAAGTAATATCGGGATTGGAACTGTTTTGTTATGGTTGTTCTTTTGGCCTGTTTTAATTTTTATCAAAGGATTCCAACTTATTCTTTCTACTGCAAAACCAGCGAAATGGTCAACTACTGATGCCAGAAAAGAAGAATTGGTACTCAATTATCCTGTACCTGTTTCAAAGGAAAATATTTTGGAATTTCTGACACTTTCTGCAAGTAAAATCAATTCGTCATCTTATCTGACGATATTTTCGGAAGACACCAAATACAAAAATGCTTGGAATAAAATATGGTTAAAAAAGATAGAGCAGATTAATTCCAAAGCGACAATCTCTATGAAAAACGACACAAAAACCTATGCCGAAATACAAAATATTGTAGAAAATGCAAGAAACATCACAAAAGAAAATGTAAAAAAAGTGTTTCGGGTTTTGGGTGCAGGAATTATAATTATTTTAGGATTTGTCATTTGGAATATCATCTCTGGAAAAATAGACGACAATAGAAACAATACCTACACTTCTGTAACAAATTCTGCCGAAAAATTAATAGAGAATAAACAATACGAAGAGGCAGAAAAATTGTTGGACGAAGTAGATAACAAACACAAAGTAGAAATCAAAAGTAAAATCCAACTTTCAAAACTGACTGAAAAATTAGAGGATTTAGAACCTTTATTGAAAAATAAAGAATATTCAAAATTAAAGATGGAGCTTGAAAAATTAAGATGGACTAAAATAAGTCCGAATTCCGATTGGGATTTGGAAAGCATCGAAAGAGAAACATTCAAAAATTTCATCGAAAAGAAAAAAGCGATAAATAACCAAATGCCCGAAGATAAACGAGCAGAAATAGAAAGTGAATATTCATTATAAACCAAAAAAACAATTTCAGAAATGGGCTTATTCAGCAAAAAGTCAGAAGGCGGATTAATGGACGTAATTCGTTGTGATGAACAAGAATATTTGGTTTGGAAATGGCGACCGTCAGGCTCTGCCAATTCTACCAACAAAGAAAATGCAATACGCTACGGAAGTAGTTTGCGAGTAAAAGACGGAGAACTTGCCGTATTTTTCTACAAACAAAATGACGGTTCTATGCAGGATTTTATACACGGTCCGCACGACCAAACTATAAAATCAGCCAACTTCCCTATTCTTACAAACATTGTAGGCACAGCATTTGGTGGAAGTTCGCCATTTCAGGCAGAAATTTATTTCATCAATCTTTCGGGAAATGTACAAATCAAATTCGGTATTCCGTATTTTGATTTGTACGACCCGAGATTTATAGATTTAGGTGTTCCTTGTGCCGTTCGTGGTACACTTACTTTTAATTTGACTGACTACAAAAACTTTATCAAACTCAACCGTTTGGTTAATTTTGATTTAGACGATTTCAAAAAGCAAATCAAAGATTTTTTTCAGCGAAAAGCAAAATCGGTTATCTTAAATACTCCACAGGACAATAATATTCCTGTAATGCAAATTGAAAGAAAAATTGACGAAATAAGCGACATCATCCAATCCAAAATAAAAACCGATTTGGAAGACCATTTTGGCGTAAATCTAAAACGATTGGACATTGGAGCAATTGAATTAGATAAAGAGCATCCGCATTATCAACAACTCAAAAAGACAACTGCCGACCAACAAACGAAATTTGCCGAAGCCAAAACGGATATTGAAATAGAAAACCTATCCGAAACCACACGTATCCAACGAAAAGATATGGAAATGGGTGTTGAAGGTAAAAACTTTGCCGTTCATCAGCTCAATCAACAAACAGATGTGCTAAAAACTGCAGCCGAAAATCTTGGGGGAATGGGCAATGTAGATTTAGGTGGCGGAGGCGGATTAAATGCAGCGGGACTAATGGTAGGAATGGGAATTGGCGGAGCAATGGGTAACCAAATGGGTGGAATGATGAACAATATGAACAACACACCGCCACCACCGCCTGTATCAACCTATCACGTTGCACTGAACGGACAACAATTAGGACAATTTACAATTGAACAACTGAAACTATCCGTACAAAACGGACAGTTTACACAACAGCATCACGTTTGGAAAGAGGGAATGTCGGCTTGGGAATTGGCAAGTAATGTTCCTGAACTTGCTAATGTATTTTCATCCGTTCCGCCACCACCAACAATTTAAAATTATGAAATTAGATTTTATAAAAACAATCATTGCAATAGCTGTAAGCGGTTTAATCGCTTACAGTTTCTTTGCCTTTAATACAAGTGTAAACAAAGACTTGCTGACTTTTGGCAGTTTATTTTTTTTGATAATAACCTTAACGATGACCATTGGAGTTAGTTTTACATTACCAAGAACCACCTCGTTGATAAGAACCGTTTCAGCAATTTTCTTTGGCCTTGCTTTAATCAGTAATATTGTATTTTCGTTTATGGATTTCAAGGAAGCAAGCTATATCATTGTAAACGGAATTTTGTTTTTGATTTATGGATTGATTTCATACTCTATCGGAAAAGCCAAGCAATAAAAAATTGATGTAACGAAAAAGTAATCACGTTCTACAATCATTCTTTAGGACAATATTTTTTAAATTTGTTGTCTTATGGATGAACAGCAAAACTTAGCATATAACAGTAATTTGTATCAATTTTCGAGAGAATTGATACTCAACGCTCGTCAGAAAGTATATCAAACGGCCCATTTTACAATGGTTGAAACCTATTGGCACATTGGGCAAAAAATTGTGGAAGAACAAGACGGAGAGCAATATGCCAAGTATGGAAAAGGTTTGTTAAAGTCAGTTTCAGAACGCTTACAAAATGAGTTTGGCAAAGGTTTTACCTATGCAAATCTGACCAATATGCGTAAATTTTACCAGCAATTTCCAAATGTTTACGCACTGCGTAAAGAATTGAGTTGGACACATTATCGTTCGCTAATTCGGGTCGAAAATCCGAAAGCAAGAGAAGTTTATATGAACGAAGCGGCTGATAATGCTTGGAATACACGCTTTTTGGACGAACAAGTGGACAAACATTATTACGAGCGACTGATTTCGACACATAAAGAAACTTTGAACGAACTGAATACAGAAAATTCAAAACAATTGGCTGTAAATCCGCAAGATTTTATACTGAAAGACCCACTTGTTTTGGATTTTTACGATTTAAAAGAGAAGCAGACATACAGCGAAAACCAAATCGAACAAGCGATTATAGATAATATTCAGAAATTCTTATTGGAACTTGGAAAAGGATTTTCTTTTGTAGCTCGTCAACAACGCATCAATACAGAATTTTCACATTACTATATCGACTTGGTATTTTATAACTACATCTTAAAATGCTTTGTTTTGATTGACTTGAAAATCGGGAAACTCACACATCAAGACGTTGGACAAATGGATATGTATGTAAGAATGTATGACGAAATGAAAAGAACCGAAGGCGATAACCCAACAATCGGAATTATACTTTGCGAGGAAAAAGACCGAGCAGAAGTTCGCTATTCCGTTCTAAACGACAATCAAAAACTATTTGCGACAAAATACAAATTGTACATTCCGACAGAGGAAGAACTGATACAAGAAATCACTCAAATTCGTTCGCAAATGAACTTGGAAGAATAATAAGCCAACGCTAAAGCAAGCACATTTGCAATTCGCACAAGCCAACCGCACAAAGCCAAAAATTGCAAAAGAGCTTGCTTTTCCAACCCTAAAAAAATTGTTTTAAAATATTGCCAACGCTTAAAAAAAAATAAAATAAGCAGACAAGCATAAAGAAAAGACGGCCAGCAGGTAACAAGGGTAACTGTTGCACAACTCCAATTTACAGTAAAAA
>NZ_DLJR01000054.1:0-3623 GCF_002484365.1 Empedobacter sp. UBA7611 | reverse complement strand
TCTTTGCCGTTGTATTTGTATTTATAGTTAGTATTCGCAAGATTGGTATTGTTGTATCCACTATGTTTCAATCCAAAAGGATAATAGTTGTTCTCCTCCAATATTTTTAACGAGCCATTTGCTTCTTTTTGATAACTCAATCTTACATTACCCAAATGATCGGTGTAATTGTAAACATAATTAAATGTTGTACCATCTGTTACATTTACATAGCCTTCTGCTGTTGGAAAAAATTGTAATACACTATTTTGATACTGAAAACCTCCTAAGTAATCTGTAGTGGTCACTGTAGTACCATCTGTTACAACCTTTCTTAGCTTAACTCCACTTGCATCGTACGTATAGTTAATCTTTTTGGATGCATTCCAAAGAACTTCTGTTGGTAAATTTAAGTAATTATACGTAATTGCTGTTATTTCTTTGTTTAAATCTTTGGTAAGATTACCATTAAGATCATATTTGTAATCATTTTTAGGATCTTCAATTGTTGTTCCGCTGTATTTATTCTTATCAGCGAAACCATCTTCTGTTCTGTTGTCAGAAACATTAAGAAGTTTATTCGAATTAGCTTGATAATCGTATGTTAAATCATCGATTGTAAATAGATTATTGTTCAATAAGTTTCCATTACGTGTAAAACCTTTTATATTCCCATTATAATCGTAGCCTTTTACATATTCATTATAAGCACCAACATTGGTAGAACCTCCTATAAAACCAGTTTGTATTACAGCAAAATCTGCCGTTAACAGTCGATTTAATCCATCATAATCAAATCTATAGGTTTTATATGAATCTTGTTCATTGGTTTTCCAAGAAACTCCAGATATATTTCCATTGAAATGAGAACCGTAGTTGATATTAAATGAAAATAATTTTGGTCTAATAGCTTGTTCTACATCGTTTATATCTGTTAACCAACCTCTAATATTATACTTATAATCTACCGTTTGTAATGGATTAGAAGCAACCGTGTTTCCAACTTTCTTACTCGTCAACTGATTGATTTCGTTGTACGAATTTTGAACAATGTATTCTATTGCACCATTATTAATTTGGTGTGTTTGATACTTTAATAATTCATTCTCATAATATTCAAAACCTTCATTGATTGTTATTTCTGCTCCTATATCCGTTGGTTTGTGCTTGGTAACTGTATGCTTAACCTTTCCTCTAAAATCTAAAATAGATGCGGTTGTTTGATATCCTTTCAAATAATTATCTAAGTGAGAAGCTACTGGACGAATATATTTCGAATCATAATATGTATACGCTTTGTTCCACGTTGCAGTACCTAATACATTGGTATAACTTGCAACAGCTAAACCTTTGGTTTTTGTATCATCAACCCCAACAACTTTTTGATTATCTATAGACGAAGGTGTAACACCTAAATTTTGATAATGATCGTAATAATTAACAGATTGAACGGTTAAGCTTCCGTTAGGAAATTGCGCATTGGTATAGAAAATATTTTGTCCATTATTAGCAAATACAGTTGGTACTCTTTCTTCATTATTAGCCGTTTTTTTATTGTTCAAAGCGGTTTGCATTGAACCTCGTGTCGCTGTATTTTTAAAGAAACCTGAATACACCATTCTTCCAAATTTATCGTATTTAAAGAAAGTCCATCCTTTTTCAACTGCCGTTCGTTGATTGATATCTTGTTGTAAGGTTAAACGATCTTGGTTATCATACACCATAAATTCACGTCCTTTTCCAGGAAGTTGTTTTTCAACTAACCTGTTCTTTTCATCATAAAAATATTGATAACCTAATTCGGCAAGATTATTTCTGTAAGAATTGATATTTCCATAATCGGTATTTATTAATTGTGGTGGAAGAACAAAGGTTAAATTACCATAAATATCGTACACGTAATACGTATCATGATTACCAGACGAATTTAAAGGAGCTACTGTTTTTGATTCGATGTGAATTCTTTTCAGAACAACTCTCCCTTCTTTGTCTTTAAATTCCTCAATAGGTTGACCATTCTCATCTGTTGTAATCGTTTTATATAAAGCTCCTCCTGAATATGTTATAGAATTACTTAACGTTAAAGTTGGATTGGTAGTAGGATCTGCTACGCCAAAATTAAAAACTTCTCCATCTGAATTTGTTGCATATTGAAATCCTATCTCATGACCTGCTCCTTTCATCCAGTCTCTTCCTGGAGCAGCCTGAAATAACACTCGGTTTAAAGGTGAATTCTCAAATGTTTTTTCTGAATAAGGAATATAGTCTCCTGTCGTTTCTAAGTAAAAAGTATCTCCTGTTGCTCCAGTATTTAGTTGATTACTTGCTCCAGAAATAGGAAAAGGCAAATATTCTTTGGCTTGACGCCCAAAACCATCATATTCAAATGGTGTTACAATCGTATTACCTGTAGGTGAAGCACCTACTTGCAAGGCTTGTTTTTCACGTCCTAGACCATCAAAATAAACAACAGTTTCTTTCTTTTCAGAACAATCGGCTTTTAAACATTCGACTGTTTTAATGTAATTCTCCGTAGAGGTTTGTGCATATACACTACCACTTCCTAAAGTCAGAAGCGTACCGTATATAAAATTTTTATAAAAGTGTTTCATCTCGCTATAGCTTAAGGTTGTTTGTAGTTGTACTCAAAGGTTTTTAATACTTCTTGTTTATCATTTACGATAGATTGCAAACGGTTAGCTGCATCATAGTTGTAATATTCTGTTTGTCCGTTTGGCCCTGTAATACTCGTGACACCAACAAGAGGTTGATAGATATAAGAAGTGATCATAGCTTGAGGTAATGCTGTTCGTAAACTAGCAAAAGAATCTTTCGTTAAAGTACCATTGTTGCTTGCTATTTCTAAATTTTGAATAAAACTACTAACCTCTGATAAAGAAGCTCCTTCTATTTTAGCGATAGGATATTGACCGCCATATCCCCAAATAATAGAAACAGGAATTCCATTTTCTAAAGTATATTGTGTAAGATTACCTTTAGCATCATAACTGGTGTAAGTTATTTTTCGGTCGGCTGTAGTTTTAATATTGACACCATTTCCTTTCTTTTGATGAACAGCAGCTTTCTGAACGATTCCATTGAATAAATTATATTGATTATGAACTTCAGAAATATATACGCCATCAACACTTTGTTTGACAACAACTGGCTCTGCAATGCGGTTAGCATCGGTTAGTTCTTTCATGTAATCTTCTTGTCCAACTAAATCAGGTGGATATTGGTATTCCGTAGTTAATGTTTCGTTTTTGCTGTTTTTGGTTGTTACACTTGCTGGATACAAATGTTTATAAGTAGGTGAATAGTGATTTTCTGTTGTTATCACTATACTATCATTTGGAAAAAAATCAGTTGTTGTTGTTCTAATATTTTGTATCCATGCATTATCTATTGAAAAAGGAGCATATTCAAATTTAGCAAAAACAAAACCATTCTCATCTTGTACTTTTGTAATATCTAAACCATATTCTATTCCAGAATGATTTGGAAGTGCACTTGATGAAAATCTATTTAAAAATCTATCTTCATTGTAATCAAATATAGTTTTTTTTACTATTGTTGTAATCTTCCTTAAAAACCGGAATGTTTAAAAATATAGTTTATTAACTTAGGGATAATTATGAAAC
>NZ_DLJR01000005.1:0-12739 GCF_002484365.1 Empedobacter sp. UBA7611 | reverse complement strand
TATTTCAACAAGTCAAATTTAATCTCACTTTCAAACTCCTTTCGGAATCGGTTTGCAAAGGTAAGACTTATTTCAAAACTCGCAAATTTATTTTTAAATAATTTTTGTCGCTATATAAGTCCTTATGTCAACTACAATACTACTCGTCTTTCGTATTGCGGTTGCAAATATACAACCCATTTTTCCGAACTTCCAAACTCATTTTACAATTAATTTACATTCTTCTCTTAAGTTGCTGGTACAATGGGAAATATTTTTTGAGAATTTTAGATGTGAGAAGTGAGATACGAGGTTTTTGACGAGAAAAGCACGCTTTTTGAGTTACTATTTTGGGTTTACGAGAGGAAGATTGCGCGACAGTAAGCCATTTTTACGCTCATTACGCTAAATTGACTCTCGCCTTTTCAGCAAGTTTTCTATATGAAATTTCAAAGCTATCATGTTTTTAATTGTAGAAATTTGTTTTATTTCATAATCTAATTGTCTCTTTCAAGATTTGAATGGACAGTTATCTAAATAATATTAATAACAACAGAGCAATGATTCGCTATTGCAATAACTGTTTGGATATTCATTTATTTTTAGGTCATGATTTAAACGAAAAACTACCTTGGCATTCCACAATTGGTTAAACTTGCGTCCTTTTTGGTAAAGAAGCTTTCTTACAGTTATTTCAATTTGTTCATAAATTACTAATGTTAGTTTTAATACAAATGTTCAATTTTAGCCATAATGTTTAAAGATGCCATTCGTGAAGAAATCATCAGTTTAAATACTTACCCATTTGCAAGTGTACGAATCAAAAAAGCCAAGAGTACAAGATTGTTTTTAAACAAAGAACAAATCGAGCAGCTAAAAAATCACAAGAGTTCATTTGGTCAAACAGATACCTATTTCAGAGATATGTTTATTTTTTCTTGTTATGCCGGAGGATTGCGTTTTAGTGATGTCGTTACCTTACAATGGAAAAACTATGATGAAAACGAACAACGTATCAGATTAAACATCCGTAAAACTAAACGTTCACATCAATTCAAGGTAGGTCAATCTGCTTTAGAGATTTTAAACAAATACAAAAAAGAAACTTCCGAACCAGATGATTTTATTTTTCCAATCATTTCAGAAGCTAATTTCTTCGAACAATCCAACGAATACCAACTAAAAGTAATCGGTAGCAAAAATGTTTTATGTGGTCAGAAATTGCGTAGAATGGGCAAAGAATTAGAATTTCCATTCTCATTATCTTTTCATTTAAGCCGACATACATTTGCAACCCAAGCCTTAGCTAACGGTATGCGTATTGAGTATGTATCAAAACTTTTAGATCACTCTGATATTGGAACAACTCAAATTTATGCTAAAATCGTAAACGAAGAATTAGACAAAGCAGTAGAGCAATTCATTGAATAGTAAATGTTTATTTTAAAATAATGTAAGAAGATAGATTTTGAAAATCAAAATATTGTACATATATTTGTACATAATAAAATACAAGATTATGATAATAGCAAGTGTTTCAGATTTCAGAAAAGATATTAAATCTTACTTAGATAGAGTTTCGAAGAATTTTGAAACCTTAATCATCAACAGAGGGAAAGATTCAGGTATTGTGGTAATGTCATTAGAAGAGTACAATTCTTTAATGGCTACAAATCACGAATTATCTTCTCGTATCAATGAATCAAGATTAGATGCTGCCATTGAAAAATTAAAAAGTAACCAATCTTTTGAAAGAGAATTAATCGAGGAATAGATGAAATATATTTTCGTAGATGAATCTTGGGAAGATTATTTATTTTGGCAAAAAACCGATAAGAAAAAAGTAAAACGTATCAATGATTTATTGAAAGATATTTCACGTACTCCTTTTACTGGTATAGGGAAACCAGAGCCATTAAAACATAAATATTCAGGGTTTTGGTCACGTAGAATAGATGAAGAACATCGTTTAATTTACAAGTACGAAGATGGTCAGATATTAATAGCAAAGTGCCGTTTTCATTACGATTAAATAATCAATTTTTAAGATATAAATAAGATAGAATTCTGTTGGGTTGTAAAACTTAACAGAATTTTTTTTATGCCAAAATCGTAAACAAAGAATTGGATAAAGCCGTTGAGCAATACATTAAATAAATAACATTAAATTTTTTAGTATTCAATAATTATATCGTAATATTGCAATGATAATAAATCAATAATGGGAACAACTAAATCAGAAATATTTACAGACGAACAAAATAAACTAGCTACTTTATTCAAAGTATTAGGACATCCTGCTCGTGTGGCTATTATTCAGCATATTATCAAGCAAAATGCGTGTATCTGTACGGATTTGGTGGATGAATTAGGTTTAGCACAAGCCACGATTTCTCAACATTTAAAAGAATTGAAAAGTATAGGAATTATTCAAGGTTCCATCGAAGGGAAATCAGTGTGTTATTGTATAGATGAAAAGGTTTGGGCTTCAATTCAAAATGAGTTTTCTAACTTTTTCAATCAAAATGTAAAAATAGAGAAATGCTGTTAAGGCATTTTTTTAAAATAAAACATCGTAATATTACGATTAATAAATAATAATATTAAGAAGATGAAACTTTCAGAAATCAAAGAAATCTTACCAACATTACAAAATGTTGAATTTCAATTAGAGGATGGTACTTTCGTGCCAGAGCATTTCCACGTTACAGAAGTGGGAGAAATCACAAAGAAATTTATTGATTGTGGTGGAGTGATTAGAAATGAAAAAGTGGTGAACTTCCAATTATGGAATGCAGACGATTACGAACATCGTTTAAAACCAGGAAAATTACTAAACATTATTCGCTTATCCGAAAATAAATTAGGTATGGAAGATGCCGAAATTGAAGTAGAATATCAGTCGACTACAATTGGTAAATACGATCTTGAATTTAATGGAAAACATTTCATTTTAAAGAATAAAAAAACAGCTTGTTTAGCGGAAGATGCTTGCGGTATTCCTGTAGAAAAACCAAAAGTGAAATTGTCAGAAATCCAATCATCTTCTTGTACACCAAATTCGGGGTGTTGCTAAATATTGTAACCATAAATATTATAACAATTACCAATGATAATTTTTTAGGAGTTGTAGAAGTCGATAAACAAGGATTATCAAACAGTAAACGGTATTAATATAGATAAGAATTTATAGAAACGTAAAAGTATTAATTTGTGAATGCATAAATCAGATAAAAACAATTCAATGGATGAAATATTTGATGTTATAGTTATTGGAGGCGGGCAAAGTGCATTAGCTTGTGGATATTATCTAAGACGTGCAAAACTGAAGTATATTATTTTGGATAAGCAAAATACTTCAGGCGGGGCTTGGCTCCATACTTGGGATAGTTTAACCCTATTTTCTCCAGCAGATTATAGCTCGTTACCTGGATTGATAATGCCAAATTCTGAAAATAAATTCCCTACAAAACAAGAGGTTATACATTATTTAGGACAATACGAGCAATATTATCAACTTAATGTGAAAAGAAATAGTGAAGTTGTTGAAATTAAAAAAAATGGAGATTTTTTTCAAGTTCACACGCAAGAAAGTTTTTTTAAAACCAAAACAGTTATTTCTGCTACAGGAACGTGGGCAAATCCTTTCATTCCGAATTTAAAGGGAATAGAAAATTACAAAGGTGTTCAAATACATTCAAGTAAATATAAAAACCCCGAAGATTTTAATGGTTTAAAAACATTGGTTGTTGGAGAAGGTAATTCTGGTGCTCAAATTGTTGCTGAAGTATCAAAAAATACGACAGTAAAATGGTCAACAAAAAAAACACCTGAATTTCTACCCGATGAAGTGGACGGCTATTATCTGTTTAAAATTGCCAACGCAAGATATAAAGCAGAATTAGAAGGAAAAACATTTGATGCATCAAATTACAATTTAGCCAGTATTGTTATGGTTCCACCTGTAAAAGAAGCTCGTGAAAGAGGAGTGTTAATTTCTAGTGGTACATTCCGTGAGTTTTACGACAAAGGAGTAATTTGGGATAACGGCGAACAAGAAGATTTTGATGCAATTATTTGGTGTACAGGCTTCGGTTACGATACTACATTCCTAAAATCACTAATACAACTAGATGAAAAAGGTATTGCAAAAACCAATGAAACTAAGTCTTTAGATATTGAAGGTTTATGGTTTGTAGGCTATGGTAATTGGACAGGTTATGCATCTGCATCTTTAATTGGGGTAAACAGAACCGCAAAACAAACAATTTTAGAAATTCAAGATTTTTTATCTAAACACTTAAAAATTAATTAAAAATATGTACTCAACAATATTAAAAACTGTAGAGCAATTTCATTTTGAAAATATCAGTAATGATCGCAAAAACATTTTACAACCTTTAATAGATTACATTCAAGGAAAGGTAAATAGTAAAAAACCGGTAAACCTTAATTTTATTTGTACACACAATTCTCGAAGAAGTCATTTATCACAGGTTTGGGCGCAAACTTCAGCATCATTCTATAATATAGATAATGTACACTGTTATTCAGGTGGTACACAAGAAACAGCTTTGTTTCCTAAAGTAGCAGAAACATTAGAAAATCAAGGCTTACAAATTCTAAAAATTGCAGATAGTATAAATCCTATTTACGCCATAAAATTTGATGAAAATTGTTTACCAATTATCGGTTTTTCTAAGAAATATAATGATGCTTTCAATCCTATTTCAAATTTCGCAGCGATTCTAACTTGTTCCCAAGCAGATGAAGGTTGCCCTTTTATTTCCGGTGCTGAAAAGCGAATTCCCATTACTTACGAAGATCCTAAAATATCGGATGGTACAGCCGAACAAACCGAAGTTTACAAACAACGAAGTACCGAAATAGCAACCGAAATGATGTACATATTTTCACAAATCACTAAATAAACGATGCAATCAAAACTAAAATTCCTTGATAGATACCTAACCTTATGGATATTTTTTGCAATGATAGCAGGGGTAACGATTGGATATGTATTTCCTAATATGCCTTTTTGGGTTGAAAGTTTAAGTGTGGGTACAACTAATATTCCTTTGGCATTAGGTTTAATTATTATGATGTTTCCACCTTTAGCCAAAGTAGATTATGCTTTATTACCAAAAGCACTCAAAAACAAAAAAGTAATTGGTATATCCTTAATCCTAAACTGGATAATTGGTACAGTTTTAATGTTTGGTTTGGCAGTTCTATTTCTTCATGACGAACCGGATTATATGTCTGGATTAATACTAATTGGTTTAGCTCGATGTATTGCAATGGTGATCGTTTGGAGCGATTTAGCGAAGGCTAATAGAGAATACACAGCGATGTTAGTCGCATTGAATAGTATTTTCCAAGTCTTAAGTTACAGTTTTTTAGTTTGGTTATTCATCAACATATTACCAAGTAAATTAGGCTTAGCTAATTTTAATGTTTCGGTTTCAATGATAGAAGTAACCCAAAGTGTATTGATCTATTTAGGTATCCCATTTTTAATAGGTTTTATCACGAGATACACGCTAATTAAAAAGAAAGGTATAGAATGGTACAATCGTGTATTCGTACCCAAAATTTCTCCCATAACACTCTATGCATTATTATTTACTATTGTGGTAATGTTTAGTTTAAAAGGAGATAAAATACTTGAATTACCTTTAGACGTAATCAAAGTAGCAATCCCATTAGTGATCTATTTTGCACTGATGTTCTTCATCAGTTTCTTTATCAATAAAGCAATGAAGGTTCCTTATGATAAAAATGCATCTATTTCATTTACAGCAACAGGTAATAACTTCGAATTGGCCATTGCAGTTTCTATTGCGATATTTGGTATTCACTCGCCACAAGCTTTTGTAGGAGTTATTGGTCCGTTAGTCGAAGTTCCTGTATTAATCCTTTTAGTAAAAGCTAGTTTGTGATTGAAAAGCATATATTATAAAGAATAGAGCAATACATCGAATAAGGAAGTTTTAAATATCTTTAACGACACATTTTATCTTTGTAATGTATTAATTTACTTCAAATTACACTATAAAAGGTTAATTGCTAAAACTTAATTTATGATGAAGTATTTGATAAAAGAAACTGTACAATTCAAAGAGTTTACACAAGTTGCTTTACACAATGTAAAGTCGAAAGAATTTGATATTATAGAGGTGCAACCTCTTACAAATGACGGGTATTGTCAAGCATTAATTGACAAAATATTTGAGATTTCTCATTCTGAAATTGCTGATTTTATCAAACATCAACTTTTATATGCAAAAGATAAGCTACATTGGATTAATAAGTTTGAAAAGTTAGTTTCAGTAAATGAATTTCTGTTTGAAAAAGGAAGAAATAAAACTCGTTTAATGAAAATTTATACTTCATAAGAAATAATTCGATTAGGTTTATATAAACCAATAGAGATTAAAGACGAAGAAAGACCTGCACCAAGATACATCAATGCAGATTCAGAAGAACGATATTTTTCTTTTTATAAAACGCAGAAAAATTTGGAACAGATGGAGGATTATTGCGATCAGATCTTTTTCTTAACTGATGAGAAATACGAATACGAACAAGCTAACATTCATTTTATCAATCCAAAGCTTCCAGAATATTCAGTGCAATGCAACAAAAAAATTGACCACTTACAACACATCAGAACATTAACGGAAGAATTACAAGTGGTTAAAGAAGAAAAATGCAATTACAACAAACTACAATTCAATGGAAACGTCAATCAGTTGGTAGACATATTTTACCAATTAAACAGAGAGTTGTTTATTAATGGTAAAAATTATTTAGATGGAAATGTAAACGAGATTTCTAAAATGATTGTTTATTCTTTTGTAGACAAAGACGGAAATAAAGTAAGTATTGAAACGGTCAAAACCATACTCACACCATCACGAGAAGAAAAACGACCGAATAACGCAAAACGAATTGATGTAGATAAATTACTATAATATTCGCAATCCTAACTATCCCAGTTAGGATTTTTTTTTGGTCATAAAAGTCCTGTTCATACGTTCAACCTCAAAAATCAAAAGTCTTTATCTATCAGCCATTCAAAAAGATATGGTCCTGACAAGACCATTTCAGGACTAACGGACTTTTTTTTCTGTACTTCATTTGTTCCATAATCTTAAACAAATTAGAAAATGGAAGCAATCATTTTAACAAAGGATCAATACGATGCGATCGTATTCCAATTAGAGGAAATCACTAAAAAATTAAACAAAGCATTAGCAGCTAAACAAGAAACATTTATGGATAACCAAGAGTTTCTAATGCTAATGAAAATCTCAAAACGAACTGCTCAAACGTGGAGAAATGAAGGAAAGGTTTCATTCTGTCAAGTAGGCAACAAAATCTACTACAAAATGTCTGATGTCGAAAAGTTATTGAACGAACACTACAACAAATCATTCACTAATAAACGCTAAAAATTAAGAGCAATAACCTGGCATAAAAATTCGCAGACGAATGTCAATCCGTTAAGTGAAACGTAAAAATGTTTACCGACTGAAAGGAGTGATTTAAACATTTTAGTGAAGCGAAATGAAGATTGACCGTCCAGAATTGAAGCCTTCATTTTTTGATTACTTTTTTATCAAGAAAAAAGTAATTAATAAAATGAACATAATAATAGCAAACATCTCAAATGTTTTTGTATCAAGCCAAATCCAAAGGATTCATGAATACATTATTCATAAAACAATAAACCAATGAATAAAAAAGAACATACAATAACAAAAGTCTAATAACTAACATCTCAAATCTCAATACTATGAGTGTCGTACTTCATCACTTCATAGACATTAAATATAATTATTTTAGTTTTGATTTTAGTATTTCATAAGGAGTTTTACCTTTAAATGAACCATGTGGTCTATTGAAATTATAAAAATTCTCCCATTGTTCTAAGTTTTGATTTAGATCGACATCATCAGTATAGCTTAAAAGTTGATAAAACTCTTTTTTATCAGTTAAATGAGATCGTTCAACTTTCCCATTTAACTGAGGCGTTCCTACTTTTATAAATCGGTGTCTCATTCCTAAATCTTGAACATGCCAATGAAATTTTGATTGAAATTCATGTCCGTTATCTGTTTGAATTGTATTAATTCTGAAAGGAAATTTATCTACAACATAATTTATGAAATCAATTGATCTTAATTGATTGTGCTTTTCATAGATTTTAAGCGCTCTAATTCGTGTAGCATCATCAATTGCTGTATATTGAAATCGCTTGATTTTTTGACCATTTGCATCATGAAAAATCAGAAATTTAACATCAACCTGCACATGATGACCTGGTGTTTCTNNCGTTCTAAATACCATTTAATTCGCCAAGTCCCTAATTTATGTTCTTTTCGAAGTTCTAATACTTTATTTACAATTTCTTGCTTGATTTGATTGGGAAATGTACGAGGAGTTGGTTTTTTTCTAAGTAAACCTTCTTCTCCATGTTCATCATATGCCTTTTTCCATTTATAAAATGTACTCTTTTTCACGCCAAAAAAATTATATGCTATAGAGTTATTTCCATATTCTTTGGCATATTTTAGAACTTGTAGTTTTTTACTATAAGTTAAATAAGCTGCTATTTCTTTTGTCTTTTTAATCATCATAAAGCTATATTAGTTTTTTACTAATTTAGTCTACGAGGATATGACGTACCCACAATGATTTACATCAAAATTCTGTTTGGATTGATTATCAACATTATTGTTTTGATCAAAAACTAAAACAACCTTCTACATAAGTTGGTATTTTTACTTTTCTAAAATTAAGCCAAGCATAGCAAAGTCCTCCTAAACCAGCAATTGCCAAACTAGAAACAATTGTTTTATTTACTTTTCCCATCTTCTACTCTTTTTTATGTTCGATATTTAACAAAAACTCAATCAAATCCATATTCAACTGTTCTTTATGAGTTATATTCAATCCATGCGGCGCATCGTCATACACAATGTAAGTCGATTTCGCGATCAATTTTGCAGCTTGATCTCCAGCTGTTTTAATTGGTACAGTTTGATCCTCTTTTCCATGAATAATTAATGTTGGAACATCTATCATTTTACATTCAGCTCTAAAATCTGTGTCCATCCAAGAGCGTGCAGCTCTCAAAGTTGCAATAGGTGAAGCATGCGAAGCAACCGAAAAATCAAAATCTAATTGTTCTTTGCTTACAGATTTTTTTAACAAGCCATGATTATAAAAACCTTTATGAAAACCTTCTAAAAATTCTAAACGATTTGTTTCAAGTTGATGAACAATCTGATCTAAGTCTTTTTGTGGAACGCCGTGTTCGTTATCATCAGTTTGTTTTACGAGTGGAATAATTGAACTGATCAATGCTATTTTCGAAATATTACTGTTTCCATAATTGGTAATATAACGCACAACTTCTCCTCCACCCATCGAAAAACCTACTAACACAACATTTTCCAATTGTAAATCATCAATCAAGGCATGTAAATCTTCAGCCAATGCATCATAATCGTAACGATCCCATGTCGCACAAGATTTTCCAAAACCTTTTCGATCATAGGCAATACAACGAAAACCAGCTTCTACAATTTTAGGAATTTGATATTCCCACGATTGTAAACTAAGCGGCCAACCATGAATCAAAATAACGGGTTGAGCAAGTTTATTACCGTAATCGATATAATTTAGTTTATAATCTTTTCGTTTTAATTTAGCCATAATAATATTTTTAAGTGGTTTATAAATAATAATCTAACTGATAGATTATGATCATATTCATCACAATCATTAAGCCAATTATGAAATATTAGCGATTTCTGTAATAAAAAAGTCAACAATCAAAATTTGGCTTGATTTTTTAGGTAACTAAATTTCAACTTAAACAAGTTCGCAACTATGGATTTACATTCTGGATTACCTTTTTGGATTGTTAAAAACGAATTTTTTGATTTATATCATCCTCTTCGAAATGATTTTAAAATAGATGTTGCTATAATTGGCTCCGGCATTACAGGAGCTTTAGTTGCGCACGAATTATGTGAAGCAGGTGTAGAATGCGCTCTTATCGATAAACGAACTATTTCTACAGGAAGTTCTGCAGCAAGTACTGCTCAATTACAATATGAAATTGATACCCCGTTAAGTAAATTAGTAAATATTGTTCCCAAAAAAATTGCTATTGATGTTTATTTCAATTGCTTGGATTCTATTACAGATATAGAAAATATATTCAAAAAAACTAATATTGATGCTGATTTTACACGTGTTCCTACAGTTTTATTAGCGAGTAATCAGCAAGGTGTAAAATTGTTAGACGAAGAATATGCAATAAGAACAGAAGTCGGTTTGCCTGTGAAGTATTTAGATGCTAAGCAATTGAAAACTTACCAAAATATTGATGGAATTGCTGCATTGCAAAATGATACTTCTGCCCAGATGGATGCTTATAAAGGCGCTATCAATTTATTAAAGTATCATCAAGAAAAACATCAATTACAGATTTTTACCCATACAAAAGTGGAAAAAATAGACGAAAATAAGAACAATTGCGAACTATTGACCGAGCATGGACATACTATTTCGTGCAAATATGTAATTGTTGCTACTGGTTTTGAAGCAGGTCAATTTCTACCTAAAAAAGTAATGAATTTATTATCTACTTACGCCATTTGTTCGGCTCCCATTGATAAAAAAATGGTTTGGCCAAATCGTAGCTTAATATGGGAAACAGCAGAACCATATCTTTATATGCGAACAACAAAAGATAATCGATTGATCGTTGGTGGTGAAGATGAAGATTTTCAAAATCCTGATAAAAGAGATGATTTACTTCGAACAAAAATCAAAACTCTTGAACGTAAGTTTAGTCGATTATATCCAGAAATTGAATTCAATACCGAAATGGCTTGGTGCGGAACTTTTAGCTCCACAAATGATGGTTTACCTTATATGGGATCATGGAAAAAAGGTGATCGAACATTATTTGCATTAGGTTATGGAGGAAATGGAATTACATTTTCGATGGTTGCAGCTCAAGTTTTAAAAAATATCATTCTTAACCAAAAAGATAGTCGCTTAGAAACCTTTGGTTTTGATCGACCAACTAAATAATAAAAAAATAAATTTTATAACTACAATCAGAAAGAATATCTAATCTAATTGGATGGTAAATATTAAATAAATATAATTATGAAAAAGAAAACGAAACAAAATATAGCTCGTTATAGCCTAGGTGCTTTTTTAGTGGTAGCTGGTATTACCCATTTAACAATTGCGAGAAAAGAGTTTAAAGCTCAAGTTCCTAATTGGGTGCCCTTAGATAAAGATGATACTGTGGTATATTCAGGAGTGGTAGAAATAGCACTTGGTAGTTCAATTATATTAGTATCGGACAAAAAGAAAGAACTTGTAGGTAAAGTTATTGCAGGATTTTTTGCTGCTGTATTCCCTGGAAATTGGGCACAATATAAAAATCATAGAAATGGATTTGGTCTAGATACGGATCAGAAGCGTTTAGCAAGACTATTTTTACAACCATTACTCATGCTTTGGGCAATCAAATCAACTCAAAAATAACCATATTCAATAGAGATCAATATATGAATACATCAATATTTTAGAAAATATTAATATGTAAATGATGTATTTGATTCGAAAATTCAACTTATTATTTATAAATAAAATCAACAAAATGAATACAACTAGAATTTCTAAAACATTACAAAAAGCTCTAAATGATCAAATCACTTTAGAAGCCTTTTCTGCACAAATGTATTTGATGCTTGCTTGCTGGGCAGACGAAAATCAATTGGATGGAATCAAAAATTTTATGATGAAACACTCACAGGAAGAGCGTGTACATATGGCTAAAGTTATGGAATACGTACAAGAAAGAGGAGGAATTGTAAAAATTGAAGCTATACAAAAACCTGGTCCTGAACCAAAAAATGTATTAGAGTGTTTTCAAGCTGTTCTAAAACAAGAAATTGAAAATACAGAATCCATTTATAAAATTGTCAAAATGAGCATGGATGAAGAAGATTGGGCTACATGGAATTTCTTACAATGGTTGGTTGCTGAACAAAGAGAAGAAGAGAAATTAGCACTTGATTTATTAGACAAAGCTGAATTGGCAGGAGGAGCTAAAATGTCGGATGCAGCAAAATTTGAACTGAATAAAACAATTGGGACTACTGGACAAGATTTCCCTACTGCAGACCAAATCAACCCATTAGCAGAATAAATTAATTCTTGTAAAATCAAAAATCCCTTAAGTTTTATAAAATTTAAGGGATTTTTGATTGCTAGAAAATAAAGAGAAAATATTAGGTATTTTCTTCATCACTGGATTATCAACCAAAGAAGGTAGCAACAAAATTATTTTTCCATCCAAATGCTTTTTGTCATCACGTAAATCTATTGTTTTGTACTCAGGTAATGTAACACCAACACTTTCGTAAGCCTCATTCAATTTTGCAATGGAATAATGGACATTTAACTCTCCAATACCCTCCAATGCTTTCATAATACGCTGCGATTTCCCTAAAGAATCCCCTATAAAGACCGAAGTTTTTCCTTTCGCTCTATTATGATCTACCCAATCACGTATGTTTTTTTCTTGTTCTGCCACAGAAAGCCAATTGTAAACTGGATATCCTAACGAAAGTTCCAGAGTAAGAAAAGGTATATAATACTTATCTTACAATTATGAAAGGAATAAAAAATCATTACAATGCTTCATTTAAATTACGAG
>NZ_DLJR01000002.1:0-48878 GCF_002484365.1 Empedobacter sp. UBA7611 | reverse complement strand
TTCAAATCTAAAGGAACTTGTTTCAAAATCACATCATATTCATGCGTTTAGCGAAATTCGAACTTCTAAAATCTAACTTCGATTTATTCTTTCTCGATTGTTTGATTTTTGATGACTTGTTGCTCTTTTTCAAAATAAGCAATAATCTCCAATGCAACTTTCAATGCATTTCGTCCATCTTGTAACGAAACTTTAATCGGCGAATTGTTTACAATAGAATCCGCAAAACTTTCCAATTCATCCAAAATTGCATTATTTGGTAAAATTTCTGGATGTTCAAAACAAATTTCTCTACGATCTCCTTTATCATTTTCCAAAATCATTGCAAATTCACTTGGATTTTCTGGCGCTTTGTGCATTTTAATAATTTCAGTCTTTTTCGTCAAGAAATCAATTGAAATATACGCATTTCGTTGAAAAACACGCATTTTTCGCATATTTTTCATTGACATTCTACTTGTCGAAACATTAACCACACAACCATTTTCGAACTCAATTCTAGCATTTGCAATATCAGGCGTATCACTAATCACCGATACTCCAGACGAATGAATCGATTTAATTTCTGATTTTACAATCGATAAAATCACATCTAAATCATGAATCATCAAATCTAACACAACAGGAACATCTGTTCCGCGCGGATTAAATTCTGCCAAACGATGCGTTTCGATAAATAATGGTTCTTCTATAAAAGGTGCAGCCGCTGTAAATGCAGGATTGAAACGCTCTACGTGTCCAACTTGCGCTTTCAGACCTTTTTCATTTGTCAATTTCAACAAATGATCTGCCTCTTCTAAGGTATGCGTAACTGGTTTTTCGATGAAAAAATGTTTATTTTTTTCGATCACTTTCAATGCAACTTCATAATGTGATAAGGTTGGTGTCACAATATCGACAACATCAACAACATCAATTAATTCATCCATTGAACTAAAATATTTAAACCCAAATTCAGCTTCAACTTTTTTTCCATTTTCTTCAAAAGAATCAAAGAAGCCAATTAATTCGTATCTTTCCGATTGATTTAATAACTTTAAATGGATTTTTCCAAGGTGCCCAGCACCGATCACTCCTACTTTTAACATTTGGTAGATTTTGCCGTTAAAATTAATGAGAATAAGTTGTATTTAATGCATTTTTGTAAAAATTTTGGAATATGTCTGTAGACGATTTTAAACACAGAGGACGACGCAAAATGTTGGTTGATTTGTTGCGCTCGAAAGGAATTGAAGATGAAAACGTGCTGGAAGCTATTAATTTAGTGCCACGACATTTATTTTTAGACAGCGCTTTTACCGAATTCGCATATCGCGACGAAGCTTTTCCGATTGCTGCTGGACAAACAATTTCGCATCCGTTTACAGTTGCTTTTCAGACACAATTATTAGATATTCAACCTAATGAAAAAGTCTTAGAAATTGGAACTGGTTCTGGTTATCAAACTGCGGTTTTGGTTGCTTTAGGTGTTGAAGTTTTTACGATTGAACGTCAAAAAGATTTGTTTGATTTCTCAAAAATCATGTTGAAAAAAATCAATTTCGAGCCACGTTATCAGACGTATGGAGATGGTTACAAAGGTTTACCTTCTTTTGCTCCTTTTGATAAAATTATTGTAACAGCAGGCGCGCCAGAAATTCCAGAAGAATTAAAAAAACAATTGAATATTGGTGGAATAATGGTGATTCCTGTTGGTGAACAATCGCAACGAATGATTGTGATTATACGTTTATCAGAAAATCAATTTGAACATTACGAATTTGGAGATTTCAAATTTGTGCCAATGTTAGAAAGCCGAGATAAATAAAATAAAAAACTCCAACTAAAATTTAGTTGGAGTTTTTGTCTGAATATATTTTTTATTAATCATCAATTTTCTTGAAATTTCCGTTTTTATCAAATTTTAATTCAAGTCCATTGTTCAATTTTACTTCAATTTCTTTTCGATCTCTTTCAATTTTTGTGATTGTAGTATTCGGAAAACTTCTTTTCACATAATTCGAAATTTTAGCTGGAATAAATCCTGTTGGAATAGCATTTCGTTTTCCATCAACTTCTTTCCAAGCTCCGTCTCCGTCAAATTCTACCTTTGTTCCATTTGCCAAATACACTTTATATTCTTTCGAAAAATAATCGTCGTCCAACATCACTGAACCAACTTGTTTTGCACCAAAATACTTATTGATAAATTGCTGTCCCGTTTTTGGAACTTGGTTATATTTTATCGCTTTATCTTGAGCAAAAGAAATCAACGTTGCACTTAACATGATAACACTTAAAAACTTTTTCATTTTGTTTGATTTTATAATTATAAGACAAAGTTGCAAAGTGAATTAGGAAAGATTTGGGAATAATTTATTTTTTCAGAATAAATTGATGAAAAGGAAACACATAATTGTAATCTAACTTTAGATTTTGTTGATTTCTAATAATCGTGTCCACAATCGAAAGCCCTAATCCATTATTTCCATCACTTGTTCCTTGTTTATAAAAACGACTAAAAATAAGATTAGAATCCAATGTTGCGTTTTTTCCTGTATTCGAAATTATAAATTGATTTGAGTCACTTTCTATCTTAATAATTTTTTCATCATTGTTATGTTTGATCGCATTTCGAATCAAATTTGAAATTAAAATTCGAGCCAAATCGATATTAAAATCAAGAATAAAATCTGCATTAAAATTTGTTTCTAATTTAATTTCTTCTGCTTCTAAAATATCTTCATAATCTTCAATCAAATCTTTTGTCAAAGTTGTAAAATTAACTTCAACATTATTTTTGTATTGATTATTTTCGATTCGAGATAACATTAATAATGATTTATTAAGATTCACCATTCGCCAAAGTGTTTGCTTGGTTTCTACTAAACTCATCACTTCTTTTTCTTTTAAATCTGAATTTTCTATTAGCAAATCAAGTTTGTTTAGCGCAATTGTCAAAGGTGTTTGCAATTCGTGGGAAGCATTTTCGATGAACAATTTTTGTGAATTAAAAACCTCATCATTTCGATTAATCATTCGCTCAATTTCTTTTTGCAAATAAGAAAATTCTTTCACATTCGTTTCGACAAGTTTTGGTTTTTCGTTATTTCCTACTTCATATTTTCTTAATTGAGAAATAATTTGCCCAAAAGGTTTGAAGGCTTTTTTCAATCCAAAATGATTAATCAATAAAATACTAATCAAAATAAAAACATACAACGCAATCAAAGAAATCGATAAATCATAAATCAATTCATCTTCTTCGACTGTTGAGGTTCTTATTTCTAATGAATACGGATGATTTTCTTTGTCATAAAAACCAGTTCTCAATATACGATAAGGTTCCATATCATCATCGTATCCCATGTAAACCAACTCATTCGAAAAGTGATTTCTTTCATCATATTTACTTGGATCAACTTTGGAAATTTTGAATTGACTTAATCCAAATTCGGTTGTATTTAATAAATTCGGATCGCGATAAGCTTCTCGAATAATTTCAATTTTTTGATTCTTTAATCCGTCATCTACATTGTCATAAACTTCATCCAAAATCAAGGAATGAAAAAGAAATGCCCAAATCGCAATAACGATAAGCAACCAAAATGTGAGGTAACGAAATGTATAATTTTTTAGTGATATTTTCATGTTAAATCAACTTATAACCAATCCCATAAACCGCTTGTAAATCGGCTTCAGAATTTGCTTCTTTCATTTTTTTTCTTAGATTTTTTATTTGCGAATAAATAAAATCTAAATTATCAGATAGCTCAATATGATCTCCCCAAACACTTTCTGCTAAAGTTGTTTTCTGAAAAACACGTTCGGGTCTCAACATAAAATAATACAGCAAATCATATTCCTTTCTGTTTAATTTCAGTTCGATATTATTTACTTTTACCAAACGATCTTCGGGAAAAATTTGAATATTTTTATAACTCAAAACATCCTCTCCTTTTTGTAGATTTTTGCGCAAAGCAACTTTAATTCGAGCCAATAATTCAGCAAAATGAAATGGTTTCGCTAAATAATCATCCGCGCCAACCAATAATCCTTCTACTTTATCATCAACCGAATCTTTCGCCGACAAAATAATCACCGAAGTTTCTTTATGAAGATTCTTCAATTCCTTCAACAAAGACATTCCATCACCGTCTGGTAACATCATATCCAATAAAATGCAATCATAATCGAACGAAATTATTTTATCCAAAGCTTGCTGATAATTATCTGCTGTTTCGACAATCATCTTTTCCTTTTCTAAAAACTCAACAATTGTTTCTTGCAATTTTATTTCATCTTCTACGACTAAAATCTTCATAACTTCAGTTTAAATAATTGGTAAAAATAGATAGTAAAATAGGAAAGAATTAGGAAAACTCCTACTTTTATTCTCAAAATTTAAGATTTCAATTTTGAAAAAATATAGCTTTAAAAATGATTATAGCGAAGGTGCTCACCCAGCAATTTTGCAACGATTAATCGATACAAATTTAGAACAAACAATTGGTTACGGCGAAGACGAATTTTGCAATGAAGCAAGAGAGTTCATCAAAAAAAGACTGAAAAAAGATTCAGCAATTCATTTTGTTTCTGGTGGAACACAAGCCAATTTAATTGTAATTTCTTCTATTCTAAAACCACACGAATCTGTAGTTGCAGCCGAAAGCGGGCATATTGCCGTTCACGAAACGGGCGCGATAGAAGCAACAGGACATAAAATAAATACCATTGCGACGGATAATGGAAAAATAACTCCTGAGCAAATTTCGATTATTCTTGCCACACATACGGACGAGCATATGGTAAAGCCAAAATTGGTTTATATTTCTAATTCTACGGAAGTTGGAAGTGTTTATTCAAAAAAGGAATTGCAAAAGCTTTATCATTTTTGCCAAGAAAATAATTTATACCTTTTTGTTGATGGCGCACGTTTAGCTTCTGCTTTAACTTCTTCTAAATGTGATTTAAGCTTTGAAGATATGGCGAATTTTACAGATGTTTTTTACATTGGCGGAACTAAAAATGGTGCACTTTTAGGTGAAGCAATTGTGATAAATAATTTGAAATTGGACGAAGATTTTCGTTATCATATTAAGCAAAAAGGCGGAATGTTAGCGAAAGGACGTTTGATAGGAATTCAATTTTCGGAAATGTTTCGAGATGATTTATTTTTCGAGATGGGAAAACACGCCAATCAAATGGCAGAAAAATTAGCAAATGCTATTTCAGCAAAAGGTCACAACTTTTTGACAGAACCATCTTCCAATCAAATTTTCCCTATTTTACCAAATTCAATTATCGAAAAACTACAACAAGATTTTGAGTTTTATATTTGGCAAAAAATTGATGAACAAAATTCTGCAATTAGATTAGTCACTTCTTGGACAACACCAGAGAAACAAGTAGTAAATTTTATCAAATCAATATAAAAAATAAAGGATCCAATAAATTTTCGGATCCTTTTATTTTAATAATAATCTTTCATATTTTTCAAACGCTCTTTCGCGCGTTTATATTCTGCTTTTCTGATTTCTTTTTTACGTTTCATCAAATTTTTATCGTAAGAATAATTACGTTCTATTCGCTTGATATCTCTTTCGTATTCGTCTTCTAAACGCTCTAATCGATCATCAATTCGGTCTTTATAATAATCGTCACGATGAGAATTTGACCATTTATAACGTTGATTATCATTTAAGATTTTATCAATATCACGTTGTAAATTGTAAGAAATCTCTCTTTTTCTTCTACCTTTTTCGTAACCAGATAAATTACGATCTCTTCCAACTCTTTCGAAATCTTTACTTGCTTGTTTTTTTAAAGCAATTATTTTATTTTTTTGACTACTTGATATTCCGTAATAATCAGATCTTTCAATTAAAATATCGACATTTCTATTATTTCCATCATTTGGTCTATTTTGCGCATAACTTGAAATTGTAAACAATGCAAAACCAAAAATTAAAAACTTCTTCATATTCTAAACTTTCGTTTAGAATATGCAAAGTCCGTGCTGAAATGAATAAATTATTAAAATTTATATTTAACCAACAACTAATCAATAAATTAATTAAACCTTAGTTTTTTCTAACGCTTGCAAAATATCTTCGATAATATCCACTTTATCCTCCAAACCGACCGATAAACGAATAGAACCTGGCCTAATTCCCAAATCTGCACGTTCTGCATCTGATAATTTTGCGTGAGTTGTAGTTGCTGGATGCGTTGCAATCGATCTCGAATCTCCTAAATTAGACGTATATAAAATCATTTCTAATGCATCAATAAATCTGAAAGCACGTTCTTTTCCTCCTTTCACTTCAAATGTTACGATTCCACCCCCGCCTTTCATTTGTTTTTTCGCCAACTCATATTGCGGATGCGATGGTAAAAATGGATATTTTACATCTGCAATTTCAGCATGATTTTCCAAAGCTTCTGCCAACGCCAACGCATTTTCGCAATGACGATCCATACGAAGTGGCAACGTTTCTAAACTTTTAGAAATTGTCCATGCATTGAAAGCTGACATCGCTGGACCTGTATGACGAATAAAAAACATCATTTCGTTGATTAATTCTTCTTCCCCTACAACTACTCCACCCAAAACTCGACCTTGTCCGTCCATATATTTTGTTGCAGAATGAATAGATAAATCAAATCCAAATTGCAAAGGTTGTTGTAAATATGGTGTTGCGAAACAATTGTCAATTGCAAAAATAACATTCGGATGTTTTTCTTTCAATTTTGCCAAAGATTCTAAATCAAATAATTCTAATCCAGGATTTGAAGGCGATTCTAAGAAAACAATTTTTGTATTTGGTTGAATTGCTTTTTCCCAATCCTCGATATTTGGCGTTTCTACATATGTATAAGTTACGCCCCAACGCGGAAATAATTGCGTAATTAATTGATGCGTAGAACCAAAAATTGCACGACTCGATACAATATGATCTCCACTTTTTATATACGAAGCAAAAGATGCAAAAACAGCAGCCATTCCCGAAGCAAAAGCTAAACCTGCATCTGCTTTTTCCAAAGCACAAACGCGATTAATAAACTCTGTTGTATTTGGATTTGCATAACGTGAATAAACCATACCTTGCTCTTCTTCTGCAAAAATTGCACGTCCTTGCTCTGCGCTATCAAAAATAAAACTTGATGTTAAATATAATGGAACCGAATGCTCGCGAGTAGCAGATCTTGGCGCTTGCTCACGAATTATCTTAGACTGATCTTTTTTCATAAGAATCAAAGTTAACGATAGTTTTATTAAGCAAAAAGCTTTTAATAAAGTTTTAAACAGAAATTATTTCTGTTTTCAATCGTTGTTTCGATAATTTGACTGTTTCTAAAAAGATTTTTAGAAATATTTCAGAAACGTTTTTAAATCTTTTATTTTCATTAAATTCAAAAATGATAAACTGAACAATTTTTCATAAAATATCATTCAGATTTAATCTCTACCTTTGCAATCTTATATCAATTTATGTCATTCGAAAATTTAGGATTATCACCATATTTATCAAAAGCAATTACAAAACTTGGTTTTTTAAAACCTTTTGAAATTCAGACCGAAACAATTCCATCTATTTTAAAAGGAAAAGATGTGATGGGAATTGCAAAAACTGGTTCTGGAAAAACCTTGTGTTTTGTTGCGCCTTTGCTACAAAAAATTCAACATCAATCGTACGAAAAATCTCGTAACATAAAAGCGTTAATTTTAGTTCCAACACGTGAACTAGCAGTTCAGATTGAACAAACTTTTGCAGGATTGCGAACTGCTTTACGCCGTGAGGTACAAACGCAAGCGGTGTATGGAGGAACTTCGATTAATCCACAGATGAAAAATTTGTATGGTACAGAAATTTTGATTGCAACACCTGGTCGTTTATTGGATTTGATGGATCATAATGCGTTATCATTGGATCAATTGCAATATTTGGTGATTGACGAAGCAGACAAAATGTTCCAATTAGGATTTGGAGATGAAATGAACCGAATTTTGAAAAGTGTTCCGAAAAAGAAACAATCGATTCTTTTTTCTGCGACTTTGAATGATAAAATTGATGAAATAAAATCTACATTAAGTATTGATCCAATTGTTGTTGAAATCAAAAAACAAGAAATTGATTTGGAACAAATCGAACAAGTTGCTTATAAAGTTGATGCCGAAACAAAAGGTCCTTTTTTAAGATATTTAATTAAATCTGAAAACTTAGAACAAGTTTTGGTTTTTGTTTCTTCGACACGAACTGCAGATAATTTAGTAGAAAAATTAAAAAAGAATAAAATCTCTGCAATGGCGATTCACAGTAAAAAATCCCAAGGCGCTAGAATGGATAATTTGGAAGATTTTAAACTAGGTGATATTAAAGTTTTGGTTGCAACTGATTTGATTGGACGCGGAATTCATATCGAAGGTTTACCAACTGTTATTAATTACGAATTACCTCGTTCGCCTTTAGATTATGTGCACAGAATCGGGCGTACAGGTCGTGCAAATGCAAACGGAAAAGCCATTAGTTTGATTACAGAAGAAGATTTGCATCATTTCAAAATCATTCAGAAAAAAATGGGTAAAAAAGTTGATTTACTTCCAACTGATAATGTGAATTTACACGGATATTAAAATAAGTTTTAAGTTATGAGTAACAAGTTCTAAGTTTTCTCTGAACTCATTACTCATAATTTTTTGCTATATCATTTTTCGTTTTTCATTATACACTTTACACATGTGGCCCAAGCATATTTTTAGGATCAAGGATTTCGTCCAAACGTTCTTTCGACAACAAACCATGATCTAAAACCAATTGATAAACACTTCCACCAGTCTCTAAAGCTTCTTTCGCTATTTTTGTACTTGCTTTATAACCAATATAAGGATTTAGCGCCGTCACAATTCCAATACTATTTTGAACTTCATTTTTCAAATGTTCTGCATTCGCTGTAATTCCATCTACACATTCAACACGTAGCGTATTCATCGCATTTGTTAAATATTGAATCGATTCCATAATCGAAAAACCAATTATTGGCTCCATTACATTTAATTGTAATTGACCAGCTTCGGCAGCCATTGTTATTGATAAATCATTTCCAATCACTTTAAAACAAACTTGATTCACTACTTCTGGAATTACTGGATTTACTTTCCCTGGCATAATCGAAGATCCTGGTTGTTTTGGAGGTAAATTAATCTCGAACAAACCTGTTCTCGGACCAGATGTTAACAAACGTAAATCATTACAAATTTTCGACAACTTCACACAAAGACGTTTCAAAGCTGATGAATAATCCACAAACGAGCTTGTATCCGAAGTTGCTTCAACTAAATTATCAGCCAACGAAACATCTTCATTCATGATTTCAGCTATTTTAGTTGTACACAATTGTGCATAACCTGGAACAGCATTCAATCCAGTTCCAATTGCAGTTGCACCCATATTAATTACTAATAATTCGGCAGCAATTCGGTTTAAATTATCAACTTCTTTATGTAATGTATTCGAAAAACCTTCAAACTCTTGCCCAAGCGTCATTGGAACTGCATCTTGCAATTGCGTACGTCCCATTTTTATAACATTACCAAATTGTTTACCTTTTTTATCAAGTGCCTCATACAACGAAGTTAATGCCTCAACCAAAGGTTTATTCATATTAAATAATGCTAATTTCAAAGCAGATGGATAGGCATCATTCGTAGATTGCGAAAGGTTTACATGATCATTTGGCGAACAAAATTGATACTCTCCTTTTTGTTTTCCTAAATACTCCAAAGCAATATTTGCAATTACTTCATTTGCATTCATATTTGTAGAAGTTCCCGCACCACCTTGTATCATATCGATTGGAAATTGCTCTGTATATTTACCAGCTATTAACTCATTCGAAGCAAAAGAAATCGCATCAAATAATTCTTTCGATAAAATTCCTAATTCGTGATTGGCTTGCGCTGCTCCTAATTTCACAACACCAAGCGCTTTTACAAATTCGGGATAATGTGACAAATAGTTATTGGAAATTTTGAAATTATTAATGGCACGTTGCGTTTGCACACCATAATAAGCCGTTTCAGGAATTTGTAATTCTCCTAATAAATCAGACTCCGTTCTCATTTTATTTATTGTTTGTTATTGACAATTAAAGGTAAGGAATAATCTAGTATCTTTTTGAAAAGCATTTTGTCTAAAAATTCAAAAAATCTATATCTTTAAAACATTAACACAAAAGAGATGAAAGCAGCTCGTTATTATTCATTAGACGTTTTTCGTGGCGCAACTGTTGCGTTGATGATTTTGGTAAATAATCCAGGAACTTGGTCGGCTATGTTCGATCCTTTGGAGCATGCAGAATGGCACGGATGCACGCCTACAGATTTGGTTTTTCCGTTCTTTTTGTTTGCTGTAGGAAATGCAATGGCTTTTGTGATTCCAAAATTACAACAACAACCTCAACAAATTTTCTGGCAAAAAGTAATAAAACGAACAATTCTAATTTTCGGAATTGGATTATTCATCAATTGGTGGCCATTTTTCAAGTGGGATAATAATGAACTTATTTTCAAAGCATGGAAAGATTCAGAAGAAAGCGGAATCCGAATTATGGGCGTTTTACAACGAATTGCAATTGCTTATTTTTTCGCTTCGGTGATTGCTTTTTATTTTAAACAAAAACAAGTTTTATTGATAAGTTGTGCGATTCTTCTACTTTATTGGGTTTTAACTTTCGGACTTGGAACTTCTGCCCCTTATTCATTAGAAGGTTTCATCGGAACTAAAATTGATAATCAATTGCTTGGTTTAGCGCATATTTACAAAGGAGAAGGTGTTCCGTTTGATCCCGAAGGAATTTTCAGTACAATTTCTACTATTCCACAGGTTTTATTTGGGTATTTGGTTGGTGATTATATTCAGAAACAAGGAAATATCAATTGGTTGAATCGTCCTTTACCAAAAACTGACAATCCGCAATATAAAATGTTAGCTGGTTTATTTGTTTTAGGAACAATTGCATTGACAATTGGTTATGTTTGGCAATGGGATTTCCCGTACAATAAAAAGATTTGGAGCAGCTCTTATGTTTTCAACACAACTGGTTTAGCAATTTTGACAATTGGCGCTATGATTTGGTTCATCGAAATTTTAGGCATCAAAAATGGTTTCATGAAATTCTTTGATGTTTTTGGAAAAAATCCTTTGTTCATCTTTGTTTTGAGCGGATTATTACCTCGATTATTAGGTTTAATCAAAATTGAAGCTGGTTTAAACGACAAAAGAGAAATCAAATTCATTTCACCATTGGATTGGTTCTACGAAAATGTTTGCGCTAAAATTCCTGGAATTCCAGAAATTGGTTCATTTGTTTATTCGCTAATTTTCTTAGCTTTCTTTTGGTGGTTAGCTTATTTATTAGATAAAAAGAAGATTTATATTAAAGTTTAAAAGTCTTGAGTAGTAAATTATAAGTTTTTAGAAGAGATGTCTCGATTCCTCGACATGACATTAATTATCAGCCTAGATTGGATTTTCTTGTCATGTTGAGCGAGTCAAACGATGTAGAAACATCTAATATTTAGAAAACAATCTTACTTATAAAAATTATTTCTAAACCTTCTTATAAACAGCATAAAACTGATAAAAGTGCTGAATATTTTCAACATCAAAAATAATTTGTTTCCATTGATTTAATTCCAAAATCAATTGATTTTCGTGTTGAGTAAACTTCCCAACAAAAATTTCATCATCATTCAAATACAAACCAAACTTATCATTTACCAAATGTAAATTTTCCACTTCCAAATGTTCAAAAAATAAAATAGATGATTCTTCTTCTGTAAAATCGATAGGTGAAGCGATATTCGAAGAATATTCTAACGCAATAAATTGATGCGAATTATAGATTGGAAAATAGATCGACGGATAGTTTTCTATATTAGAAAATAATTCTTTTTTTAACTGAATTATTTCTCGTGATAAAAAAGGAATCGCGCTCAAATTTTTAACATTTCGAAATGTATCAGCTTCCTCAAAATAATTATCAAAGTGTAATATTTCGTTAACTGTTAAGTTTTTTTCGATTAAATGACTAATCGGAATGCTAAAATATTTAGCAATTAGAGAAATCGTTTCAATTCGTGGCTCTGCACGTTTTTCTTCGTAAGATGAAATATTCCCTCTACTAACATCGAATAAATCAGCAAAAGCTTGCTGAGTTAAGTTCTTAACTTGTCTTAATTTCTTTATATTTTCACCAATTTTTGTCATTATTTAAAATTTTAACATTTTTATTTGCTAATTATTTTAGCAAATTGTTTAATTTTATGGAAACAAATTACAAAAAACACTAATAACAACAAAATGAATTATTTTTCGAAGATTGAAAATTTTATTCAAAACATCAATTACACCATCACTTACAAAGACGAAAAAGAAGGTGTTTTTATGATTGAAAATTTATTGGATGGTGTTCAAAATCTGATTGTAGGGATTGCACCACCTGTTATCATTTTCGAGTTGTATTTATTTACAATTACAAATGATAATCTGGAAATGCTAAAAGCGTTGTTGATGAAAAATCGCGATATCATTCATGGTGCTTTTGCAATAACAGAAGACGGAAACAAAGTCATTTATCGTTACACACTTCAAGTTGCGAATCTTGATCAAAACGAATTTGAAGCAACGTTAAACTCTTTGAGCTTATTGATGAGCGAATATTCTGCTCAATTAATCGAATTTTCTAAACAATAAAACAATATCACTATGAATATTTTCAAACGTATTTTTAGAATTGGACAAGCGGAAATACATTCGGTTGTCGAAAAAATGGAAGACCCAATCAAAATGACAGAACAAGGAATTCGCGAAATGCGCGACGATCTTAATCAATCATTAGAGGCTTACGCAAAGGTAAAAGCAATGGCAATTCGTTCGCAAAATAGCGTCGACAAAAAGAAAGAAGAAGCTGCAGATTATGAACGAAAAGCAATTCTTTTGTTAGAAAAAGCTGAGCGAAATGAAATTACAATTGAACAAGCCGAAAATTTAGCGAAAGAAGCTTTGAGCTTAAAAAATCAATTGTTAGAAGAAATTACTGAATTAGAAAATCAAGTGATTATTCATGAAAAATCTGCAAATGAAGTGCACAAAAACGTTGAGGTTCTTAAATTCAACATTAATAAATGGGAAAATGAATTAACAACATTAAAAGCTCGTGTAAAAGTTGCTGATGCCACAAAACAAGTAAACAAACAAATGGCAAAAATTGATGCGAATAGCACAATTAGCATGTTAGAACGCATGAAAGCCAAAGTAGAAGAAGACGAAGCACTTGCACAAGCTTACGGAAGTTTAGCGGACAATTCGAAAACCGCTGATGACGAAATTAACGAAACCTTGAAAGGTGATTTGATTCAAAATGAATTAGAAGCTTTAAAGCTAAAAATTCAGTCGAAAAATCAAGAATAAATCACTTTTTATAGTGAATTATTTCTATAAAATTTTTAGTAAATTAATCTCTTTTAAAAAATCAAAACTATGGCATCTAAATATGAATACAAAACAATAGAAATAATGCCTAACGCTGGCTTATTTTCTATCAAAATAGATAAAACATTTTTGGATGATTTACTAAATAAATATGGAAATGAAGGCTGGGAATTAATCACTTCCACTCCGCTTTCCATCAACAGCACAACGAAAATTATTTATTATACATTCAGAAGAGCTATTTAACATTAAAAATTAACACTAAATGACCGAAATTTTAGACCTTCTTTTTAATCCATTGGCCAACGGAATTATGACCATTTTGATGGGATTTTCTCTTGTCTATTGGGTATTTCAACTGTTAGCTGGTGACGGAATTGATCTTGGAACAGATTCTGATTTTCATATCGGAGACATCAATGATGTTGATGCCCACCACGAAATTGACGCTGATCACGATGCTGATGCAGACGTGCATCACGAACCAGGTTTTTGGGCAAAATGTTTAGAATTCATCAATGTTGGTAAAGTTCCGTTAATGGTGATTATTACCTTGTTCAAATTTATCAGTTGGGTGATTACCATTATTTCTTCGATTGTTTTTGGATTAAGCAAGTTAGGATTGTATTCTGTTTTAGTTTTAATTCCAGTTTTCATCATCGCTTATTTTATGATGCATTGGATTACAAAACCACTCGTAAGAGTTTATGCAGAATTAGGCTATCACGGAGAAGACGAAACAGATTTTATTGGAAGAGTCGGAAAATCGAAGTCTAAAATCACTGGTGATAAAATAGGTTCTGCTGAATTTCAAATCGAGAAAGATATTATTACGCTTAACATCAAAAGTCAAAATGGCGAAGAAATTAATTTTGGTGACACCATTATTATTACTGACGAATCGCCGTCAAATCATTATTATTTCGTCATCAAACACATTACTTTAAACAATATTTAACCTAATTATGATACTATTATTTCAACTTACTTCGTTTATTATCGAAGATATTTTAACCTTAATTATTAACTAAATCAATCAAAATATAATAAAAATCTCATGACAAATTTTATTCTTTTAGCAGTTGGTGTCATCGTTTTCATCTTTATTGCTTTCATCGTCGTTTTAAGCGTTTTCTATAAAAAAGTTCCGCAAGGAAAAGCCATCGTTCGTACTGGTGTTGGAGGTTCGCAAGTAGCATTCAACAAAGGAATGTATGTAATTCCTGTTTTCCATAAAATGGAAATTATGGACATTTCGATCAAAAAAATTGACATTGCGCGTCAACAACATGATGGATTAATTTGTAAAGACAACATTCGTGCAGATATCAAAGTTGCATTTTTTGTTCGAGTTAATAAATCGGTGAATGATGTAATCAATGTTGCACAAAACTTAGGAACAGAACGTGCATCAGAACCAGAAACATTAAAAAGTATTTTTGAAGCAAAATTCTCAGAAGCCTTAAAAACAGTTGGTAAAAAATTCGATTTTATCGAATTATACGAAGCAAGACGTGAATTTAGAGATGAAATTTTAAATATTATCGGAACAGATTTGAATGGATATATTTTAGATGACTGTGCAATTGATTATTTAGAACAAACTGAATTACAATTTTTAAGTCCAGACAATATTTTAGATTCTGAAGGAATCAAAAAAATCACTGAATTAACGGCTCAACAAAATATGAACGCCAATTTAATTCGTCGTGAAGAAGAAAAAGTAATCAAAAAACAAAACGTTGAAGCACGTGAAGCAATCTTAGAATTAGAGCGTCAATTAGCCGAAAAAGAAGAGCGTCAACGCAGAGAAATCGAAAATATAAAAGCACGCGAAGAAGCAGAAATTGCAAAAGTTCGTGAAGAAGAACGTCTAAAAGCTGAATCTGTTCGTATTACAACAGAAGAGCAATTAGCAGTTCAAGAAGAAAATAAATTGCGTCAAATTATTATCGCAGAAAAAAATAAAGTTCGTACTGATGCCATCGAAACGGAACGTGTAGAAAAAGATCGTGCATTAGAGCAAACAGAACGTGAGCGAATTGTGACTTTAGCGCAGATTGATAAAGAACGTTCAATCGAAGTTGAGAAGAAAAATATTCAAGGCGTTATCAAAGAACGTGTTCTTTTAGAAAAAGGCGTGATTGAAGAGCAACAAGGTGTGAAAGATGTTGAAGTTTACCGTGAAGTTGAACGTCAGAAACAAGCTGGAATTATTGCGGCATCTCAAGAAGCGGAAGAGCGTTTAATCGAAACTGTAAAAGCTGCAGAAGCATCTAAAATTGCTGCGGAACAAGAAGCTGCTCGTCAAGTTATCGAAGCCGATGCTCAAAAACAAGTTGCTGAACGTAAAGCGCAAGAGTTATTAATTGATGCGGAAGCGAAAAAAGAAGCGTCTGCAAAAGAAGCGGAAGCGCGTAAAATTATTGCAGAAGCACAAGCCAAAGAAGAAGCTGCAATTGGTTTATCGGAAGCAGAAGTAATGGTTGCGAAAGCAGAAGCGGAAGAAAAACAAGGAACGGTAGAAGCAACTGTAATCGAGAAAAAAGCGGAAGCTTTACGCAAAGAAGGTTTAGCACAAGCGGAAGTTGTACGTGAAAAAGCGTTGGCAGAAGCGAAAGGAATCGAAGAAAAAGCAGAAGCAATGAAGAAATTGGACGGTGTTGGAAAAGAGCACGAAGAGTTCAAACTTCAATTACAAAAAGAAAAAGACATCGAATTGGCTCAAATCAACATTCAAAAAGATATTGCTGGAGCGCAAGCTGAAGTATTATCAACTGCATTAAAATCTGCGAAAATTGACATTGTTGGTGGAGAAACAATGTTCTTCGAAAATATTGTGAAACAAGTTTCAAATGCAAAAGGTTTCGATCATTTAATCGACAATTCGAAACATGCAACAGATATCAAAAATGCATTGATTGACGAAGATGGCGGAAGCGATTTAGCTGGAAAAGTGAGAAGTCTTGCCGATAAATATGGCATTTCATCAAACGACATCAAAAACTTAACAATTACTGCGGCATTAATTAAATTACAGCAAGCTGCTTCTGCTTCTGGAAACAGCGAAGACACAGGATTTATAAATTCTCTTTTCGGAATTGCGAATCAGTTAGGTGTTTCAAATAAAAAAATAGGTTAATCCATTAAACAATAATAGAGTGATTGAATCTATTCGTTTCAATCGCTCTTAATTACAGTTTAATCACCTTCTAGATTTTAATTTAATGCAAGAAGAAAAAAATATTAACGTTACCGAAACGCTTGATGCAGGCGCGTACGAAATCATCCGAAAAAGACTTCTTACACAAAAAGATTTTCTTTCGGAAAGATTAACGAAATTGAATGATGCTCGAAAAGAAGTCTTCAATTCTACCAATTTTGCATTAAGCGCAAACCAAAGAATTACGACAGAAAATACATGCGTCGCACGTGGAATTATCGCGTTCGATAAATTGTGTATTTTTGGTTACAACGTGCATTTCGGTTTACGCACAGACATTCAGTTGAGCGATGTTTTTAGTATTTATCTGTTTCAAGAAAATCAATTTATTCCTCAACCTCTCGACTTAATAAACGATCAGAATTTCTTTACAGATTTTCAGAATTTATATAAATATTACCGCGATTCTATCTTTTCTAAATTTCGTAGAACAGATAATTATCTATACATGGTTTTCCAAACCAGTAAAAGCGCACAAGATTTGAAAGCGTTTAAATGGTTAATCAAAGACGGAAAATTAATTTATCAAGATGATCGCAGCATTCACGAAGTAAAAAAAGCAGATCAATTTGATTTTGAATGGCAAAAAACTTCTATCGATGATCGTCGATTAGGAAAGTTTCCACATATTTCTATTTTAGATAAGATTTTTATCGAAGCAATTGGTGGTGATATTACTTTTAAAATTGAAGATAATACGGATTCAGGAAAAGGAATTTTCACTGAAAAAGTGACACATTTAGATCAACAATTAGACGATGCCGAATATTATTACGCCGATTTAGGAAATCTGATTGCGGTTAAAATCAAACCTTTTCAAGAAGATTTCAGAGCGTATATTTACAATGTTCGCACCAAGGAAGTCATCAATATTCCTGCTCTTTTGGATGCAGCAGTTTTGTTGCCAGACAATCAAGGTTTGATTTTTTCGAATGGCTATTATTTACAAAACGGAACCTATCATATATTCGAAAATAAGTTAGATAATTTTCAATTTTTCCGTCGTGTAAATTCTCCAAACGGAGAAGATTTTATGTATATTTTCAATCAAGATGAAACCAATACATACATTCTTTTATCGTACAATATCATTCAACAAAATGTCGAAACGCCTATTGTTTGCAATGGTTTTACTATTTTTAAAGACGGAAGTTTAATCTATTTCCGCACAGAAGAAGAAGCAACGCGACATCATCAAGTTCAGATTTGGGAAACGCCTTATGTCGAGCGTTTGGTGGAAAATCAAGAAAAAACAAATCATCCATTATACAAAATTGGAAACAAAGACATTGTAAAAGCAATGGCTGAATCTCAAGAAGTTATCCAATTAATTAACAAAGAAGATTCGTACGAAGGTTTGTATGAGGACATTGTAAAAAAAGCGAATAATATTGTTGATGGATATTTTTGGATCAATGACAAAGATACCTTTGAGCTAGCTATTCCTTTGCTAGAAATCAAAACGGTTGCCAATACAGCGATTGATGAATTTGCAAAAGTCCAAGTTCAGAAAAAATTTGCGCAAGAAACGTTAGAAAAAACGGAAAAATCGATTGAAGAAATCGTTTTCAAAGTAAATAGTACAACGTATAATCAATTGGATTTATTGGTTGAACATTTGGCTGAAGCGCGTAAAATTCAAGGAAAAGTGATTGATTTACGTTCGATTCGTTATATCAATTTAGAACGTGTTCAGGAATTAGAAAATCAATTGCAAGAAGTCAACGAAAATTTATCAACCAAAACAATTGAGTTTCTTTTATTGGATGAAGCGCTGATTCCGTATGAAGAAAAAGTTGCGGAACAGAAAAATTTAGTGGCTTCGATTGAGAAAGTTGTTGACGCTAAAGTAATCGAAGAATCTTGTCTTAAAATTGCTTCCGAATTAGAGTTATTGATTGACATTCTGAACAGTTTAAAAATTGAAGACGCCACGCAAACAACAAAAATTATTGAGAAAATTTCTGTCATTTTTGCTTCGCTTAACGAAGTTCGTGCGCAATTAACACGTCAAACTTCTGCCTTAAAAAGCAAGGAAGCGGTTGCCGAATTTTCTGCTCAAATTACGTTGTTGGAACAAAGTGTGGTCAACTTTTTAGAGTTATCAACAACTGCCGAAAAAACGGAAGAATACAATACAAAAATCATTGTTCAGCTCGAAGAATTAGAAAGTAAATTCTCTGATTTTGATGATTTCGCTTTAAAAATTGCAGATAAACGCGACGAGATAATCAAAGCGTTCAATTCGAAACGCGAACAATTGGTTGAACAAACCAATAAACGCACCAATTCATTAGAGCAAATTGGTTTGCGCGTCTTGAGAAATATCGAAAACAAATCCAAAACTTTTTCAGAAAAAGAAGAAATTTTAGCGTTTTATTCTTCGGATTTAATGATTGATAAAATGCGTCAAATCATTCAAGAATTAAAGGATTTAAAAGATGTTTCGAAAGCCGAAAACCTTGAAAATCTATTAAAAAAATCGCAAGAAGATACGCTTCGTGTTTTACGAGATAAAACTGAACTTTTTGTTGATGGGCAAAATATTATTGCGCTTGGTCAAAATAAATTTACGGTCAATACGCAGCAATTAGCGCTGACATTGTTGAATCGTAACAACGAATTATTTTATCATTTAACAGGTACAAGTTTCTATCAAAAAGTTAAAAACGATGAGATTTATCGTTACCAAGATATTTGGAACCAAGAATTTGTTTCGGAAAATCAATTGGTTTATCGTGCTGAATATTTAGCTTATCAAGCTTTTTTAGCAAGAAATGAAAACGATTTTGATGCTGAAAAATTTATCAATCAAATCATTGAACAAAATTATTCGGAAGGTTATATAAAAGGCGTTCACAATTTTGATGCGTTTCGAATTTTTACTGAATTGGTCAACATAAATTCGAAATTAGATGTGTTGCAATTTGATGCGCCAACTCGTACAACTGCTCAAATTTTTTGCCATTCTTTAGAAAAGAATTTGCAAGATAAGTTGAATGCAATGATTAATTCGGCTCAATTAATTTTGAAAAATTTTCCGAATTCAAATCGTTTTGAAAACATTCTAAATGAAATCAAATCGCTTTTTGAAAATTGGGAAACAGAATGGGATAAATCACAAACATCATCAGAAAAAGTTTCTCACTATTTATTTACAACTTTCACGAAATATCATGCTTTTTCGATGAGTAGAGAAGCTGAAAAATTTCAAAAAGAGTTTGTAAATTATTTAGAAAAAAATAAAAATTCGGACGATTTTAATGCATTGATTTCAGATCAACAATTTTCTTCAACAGAGAAATTTTACTTGATCGAAAACTGGATTCATTCTTTTATAGATGAAAACGAAAATTATTCGTCATACAGAAATGTAGTGAATGAAGCGGCGACAATGCTTTTATTTTCGAAAGATCAATATCATATAAATGATGGAAATTCTGTTATCAAAATTGAAGATTTGAAAGGAAATCATGCGGTAATTGTTGACGGAATTTACACTCAAAATTATCATAAAATCATTTCGAAATTAGAACATTTTTCAACTGTTAATGTTCCAAATTTTAAATCATTCCAAAAGCTAAAAGAAGAAATTTCTAAGTCGTATGAAAAAGATTTAAAAATCGCAGAATTTGAACCAAAAGTTTTGACATCATTTGTAAGAAATAAATTAATCAACGAAGTTTATTTTCCTTTAATCGGAAATAATTTAGCCAAACAATTGGGAACAGCAGGCGAAAACAAACGTACCGCTCGTATGGGAATGTTGTTATTAATCTCTCCGCCAGGTTATGGAAAAACGACCTTGATGGAATATTTAGCCAAAACAATGGGTTTACATTTTGTGAAAGTAAATGGACCAACAATTGGACATAACATTACGTCAATCGATCCAATCGAAGCCAAAACTTCTGGAGAAAGAGAGGAATTGAAAAAGATAAATCTTTCGTTTGAAATGGCTGATAATGTCATGTTGTATTTGGACGATATTCAGCATTTGAGTGCCGAATTTTTACAGAAATTTATTTCATTAGCCGATGGACAGCGAAAAATTGACGGAATTTTTGAAGGAGAAAGTAAAACCTACGATCTACGTGGAAAACGTTTTTGCATTGTAATGGCTGGAAATCCATATACGGAAAGCGGTTCTAAATTTCAGATTCCAGATATGTTAGCCAATCGTGCTGATGTGTATAATTTGGGCGATGTAATTGGTGATACGGAAACGTTGTTCAACTTGAGTTTGATAGAAAATGCGACAGGCGATAATCCTTATTTAGATAAAATTACTTCGAAAAGTTTGACCGATTTTTACAAGTTAACAAATTTTGTAACTGAAAATCAAGAACAACTTCCAGATTTGGAAGGCAATTATTTGAAACAAGAAATTGATGATTTTATTGCTGTTTTGAAACATGTAATTAAGATTAGAAATGTTGTCGTAAAAGTCAATCAAAATTATATTGCGAGCGCAGCAATGCAAGATGATTACAGAACTGAGCCACCTTTCAAGATGCAAGGTTCGTACAGAAATATGTCAAAATTAGTTTCGAAAATTGTTCCAATGATGAACGAAAAAGAAATTAATGAAACGATTTTGGCGCATTACGAAAGTGAATCGCAAACGTTGACAACCGACACAGAATCGAATCTTTTGCGCTTAAAAGAAATTGCAGGTTTGATGACTTCTCAGGAAAAAGAACGTTGGGAAACGATAAAAGCAACGTTTGTCAAAAATAATAAGCACGGCGGCTTGAATAAAGACGATAAAGTTTTTGCTCAATTGCTAGAATTCAATGAAAATTTGGAAGGAATTATCCAAGCAATCTTGAAAAAGTAATATTAAAACTGCTCAAAATGAGCAGTTTTTTTTTTATATTTAACCTCAACCAAAACATCTACTATGAAAAAAATAGCCCTTCTTTTTGTTCTATTTAGTTCAATTTTTTCCTATTCTCAAGACACAATTTATTTTGATAAAAATTGGAAAGAAACAACGAAAGCCAAATCCAACTTTTATCGTCCTTTACCGTTAAAAAAGTATGGTGAATTGGTTTTGCTTAAGGATTATTACAACAATGGACAACTTCAATTTCAAGGATATATTTATCCAAAAGATGAAAACAAATATGTTGGTGATGTTTTTTGGTATGATGAAAATGGTTTTGACAATGGTTATCGACAAAATATTAATCTTAGTGATCAAAAAGAATTAATCTATTATAACACCGACGGATCTATTTGGAAAAAAATTAAATACAGAGATTTTGGAGAAAAAACCGAAATTATAATTTACCACAATGGAAAAGAGTTAATAAATGGTAAAATTACGAATGGAAATTTTACCGGAAGTTTTTCTCCAAATAGGCCAGATTTATATTACGATAATCCTTTTTATGAAAATTATGAAAGTATTCCGCCACCTGTAAGCGTCACTGCTCCTGCTATTTCTTATAATGACACAAAAAAAACTCCTGATAAAATTTATAAAGAAGTTATCTATTGGCAAAATGGGAAAATTGCCAAAGAAACAATCAACAAAAATTATTCACAAGAACCTTCTAAATATTGGGATTCTACTGGAAAAGAAATTGAAAAAAGTTCGAAAGAGAAAAAAATTGATATTGAATTTTACACCAAAAATGGTTTTGCAATTCAACCAAAATCTAAGACAGAAACTACAATTCATGAAAATGATTATCTAGTAACCAAAATTTTGTATGATAAAAATGGGAAGATTAGTAATGTTAGCAAACAACAAAATGGTAATCGAGTTGAAGAAAAAATTTATACAAATGGAAAAGAAATTATCTTAAAATATAAAGATGATAAACCATTTGAAGGCAATTTCGATGATACAATTGGACGTTACAATTCTATTTACCAAATGAAAAACGGGCAAATTGTAGATGAAGCAATTACAAAAGATAGCAAAACTTCAAAAATCATTGCAAAAGGTGATTATATAAATGGAAAGCCAAACAATGGAACTTTTTATAATTTTGATGGAAATAAGATAACAATTTCTACTTATAAAAATCAGAAAAGAGACGGAATACAACAGATTTTCACAAATATTTGGGACGACAAACCTACAGAAGAATTTGAAATGAAAAATGATTTGATGAATGGTTTTAGAAAGATATATTCGGGCAAAAATTCTGTTTTAACAAGTGAATATAGAAATGGAAAACCTTACCAAGGTACGATTGTAGAAAATAATATCCTATCAATTTATAAAAATGGAAACTTGACTCAAAAAGAAGAATATGACCAATATTCAGATTATGTTAAAGTTGTTGAAACGTACGAAAACAATCAATTAAAAACGAAAACTTATAAAAACTTTTCAATCAAAGAAAAACCTCAAGCTTCTTACACTGGGATTTTTCAAAATGAAAAACCTTATGAAGGTTATTTCATCAATAAGATTATTTTGAACGAAATTCCTTTGGTTGATTTTTACGAGAAAGGCGAACTAAAATATCAGTATTCTTTTGATTTTTTGAAGCAATTAGATAATTACCAATTTTATGAATATGATCAAAAAAGTGTCTACAAAAATGGCAAAATTGTAGATGGTTTTGAGTTTTTCGATAATGATGAAGGTTTTTTATTGCGAATTGGATCCAAAAATGAAAAGGCAAATTATCTTGAAATGAATCTTTTCGCGATGAACGCTTTTAACCGATTTACGTTTGATTATAATGGAAAAGAAATCCTGATAAAAGATTTTGAGAAGCAAACTTCAATTAAATTAACAGAAAAAAATAATGGAATTTTTGCAGAAGTTTTTGATGAAAACGGAAAATTAATTGTCAACAATCAACAAAAAGAAGTACAAAAAGGTTCACCGAATTCTTCTACAATTTATAAAGTTGAAAACAATCTGCTCAAAGAAGAAAATATATCTTCGGAGAGTTTGAATCCTTTAATCGAAAAGGTTTATAAAGAAGTTAATCCAATAATTATATTGATTTATTCTTCTGTTGCTTATAATCGAACGATGAAAATAGATGATTTGTTTAATCAATTTGTAGGAATTTTTAAATCAAATAATATTCAAAAACTTTATGGGCAAGAATCATTTATAGAAGGTCCAAATAAAGTGCTTTCAAGTTTGAGATATAATAAAAATGGAAATCCTGATTGGGGCGTTAAAATTTCTGAAACGGAAAAAAAGTATTTGGTTGAATTTTATGAAGACGGAAAAATAACTTTTACTAAAAAAGTAAATTCTATCCACGAAGTTCAAGAAACGATTAACAGTCTTTTTAAAAAATATGAATAAGAATAAACTAAAAGCCGCTCATTGAGCGGCTTTTTTTTATTCACTAAATTTATCTCCTCTGAATATTTTCACAGGATTTCCTCTTGCAATAGACGTTTGATTATTCCATTTTTTTTGAACCAAGTCCTTCAATTTATTGGTTTCAAATCCTTGTAATTTCAATAACAAACGAGTTGTTGCAATTTTTTTGTTCTGATGTTGTGAACGCGAATCCATCGAAACAACTGAAATTCCACTTGGTTGATGTATCGCACGAACAGCCGAATTTACTTTGTTTACATTTTGTCCACCATTTCCAGAGCTTCGCATTGTTTGGTATATAATTTCATTCGGATTGATTGAATTTTCTTTCGGAATTTCTAATTCAAAACAACCAATAAACCAATTTTTTCGTTGATGAAATTTTCGGTATGGACTTTTACCAATCCATAAAATTGCTCCAAGCCAAGTTTTTAAAAACGTGTTTAAATCATTTCCTTCAAGTTCTATAATCACAGATGAAAGTTGATGAAAATCTTTATCCATTTCTCTTTCAATTATGTCAAACTTAATTTCAGATTTTGTGCACGCTTCCGAAAACTTTTTAAAAACATTAGTCACCACAAAATTGCATTCCGCTGGTCCTCTACCCGATGTAAGTTGAATAATTTTTTTCCTCATCATTATTTATCCATTCGTACAATTTTCGGTGTAAAAGTTCCCAACACTTTCACTAATTCAGTCTGTAAATTCATCACCGTTTTTATGTTTTTATATGCCAAAGGTGCTTCATCTACACTTCCGCCAATCAGCTCAATTCCTGCATCTTTCAATTGTGAATTCATAAAACTTTTAGTAATTGTTGATTTACATTTCGCACGCGACATTTTTCGTCCCGCACCATGCGAAGCCGAATTAATACTCAATTCATTTCCCAAACCTTCAACAATGTAACCGTTCGCGGTCATCGAACCTGGAATAATTCCTAAAATTCCTTTTCCAGCTGGCGTCGCTCCTTTACGATGAACAATTCGTTCCGTTCCTTCAACCATTTCTTTCCACGCAAAATTGTGATGATTTTCGATGTTAAAAACGATACGTTTTCCCAAAGCTTTCGCAATTCTTCGGTGAATATCATCGTGACAAGCCTTGGCATATTCGCCAGCCAAATTCATCGCTGCCCAATATTCTTGGCCATCGTACGTGTCCAAATCTAACCAAGCCAAATGCTGAACTTGCTTCGGAAGTGGACATTGTTTCGTCGCCAAATACGTATAATGTTTTGCAATATTTGCACCCAAACCACGCGAACCACTATGCGATAAAACAGCCAAATATTCTCCTGGAATCAAGTTCCATTCAGGTTTTACCTCATCTAATTTCACAATCCCAAATTCAACAAAATGATTCCCTCCACCAGAAGTTCCTAATTGTTGATAAGCTTTTGTTTTTAAACTTTTCAAGATTGGAATTTCATCAAAAATAGAACGTTCAAAAATTTCATGATCCGCTTTTAGTTTATGCGTTTCATACATTCCGAATTTGGTATGATCTTGCAAAATCTGAATCAATTTATGCGATTTTCCTTTCAAAAAACTAGCTGGCAAATCGTAAACCGAAAGACTCATTCTACAACCAATATCCACACCAACTCCATAAGGAATCACCGCATTATCCGTCGCTAAGACACCTCCGATTGGCAATCCATACCCCGAATGCGCATCTGGCATCAAAGCTCCTTTTACCGAAATTGGCAATTTCAATGCATCATATAATTGAAATTTTGCTTGCTCGTCAATTTCATTTTCTCCAAAAATCGAAAAAGGTGAACGCGTTGTTTTTAATTCTTGTAATCTAACCTCAACTGGTTTTATTAATCCTTCCGCAACTTTTCCCCAAATTCCGTGACCGATGTATTTTTCTGGCTCAAGTAAAACTTCTTTTGCTTCGTTAATAATCGTTTGTTTCTTTTCTTTTTTTCTGTATCGATGAATTTGCCCAATTGCAATATTGATCGAATTATTTTTTGGAAAGCCTATTTTTATAAAGTCCTTTCCAGAGATTTTATTTCCCATGATTAATATCTTTTAGATAACTGATGTTCTTTTTCCATCAGCATTTCAGCGATTTCAATCGCTAAATTTTTATTATTAAAAAATTTCCTTTTTGTAAAAGGATTTTTAAATTTTGGTTTTCGTTCATACGAATACCCTCCTCCAACTATTTTCTTTAAAAGGATTCCTTGATTTTTATACTTGTCAAAAAAATGATCGATTTGCGCTTCTTCGCGCTTCAAATCAATATCAAGCGGTTTGTAATACGTAATCATATTTGGTTTTATAATCAATCGAAAACGCCACGGTTGTAGAAATTCATAAATTCCTTTGAAACGTTTTGTCTTGGGATCATACACCTGAATACACACAAAATATAGACGTTCTTCATCATTCAAAATTGAATACGGACCTGAATATTCGTAAGGTTGCAATTGTTTCAACTCTTGAATTCTCTGAACATAAATTCGCTTTCCGTTTCGTTTTCGTTTTTTTACAAACTTTCGCGTTTCTGCATATTGAGAAGTATTTATTTTCTTTAGAATTTGAGTAAAAAACTCAATCTCATTTTCTTTTTTAATATCTTCTCTCAATACAAAATATCGCTCAAAACCTTTTTGACACGGCTCTTTTAAAAGAACAAGCGGAATTTCTTTTTGTTCTTTAAAAATTTCTTTTTGACGTTTATATTTCTCTCTTACATTTTTTTCTTTCGTTGTTTTTACACTTCTTTTCCTCGCTCTTTTTGTTCGTAATTGAGTAGAAAAGAAAATTGAATCTTCCATAAAATGGATTATTTAATTGCAAATAATTATTTTGAAATAATTAGCGCTAACTATTTCTTCTTCGGAAGTTTTTAGAAGTTATTCTGAATCTAGAATGGAATAATAAAAGAAAAAGCCCGAAGAATCCTCCGGGCTTTTGATATAATAAGTAAATTATTTACGATTTATAAGCACGAAGAATGCTCATTGCAAAATCTGTTGCAATAGCTAAAAACTGATATGTCGTTTCTTTGAACATTTTATTTCTTCGTTATTAAATTGTTATACGTTATGATTTTTATCAGTGCAAATTTAAGTCAATAAAATTCACATTTCCAAATCCTTTGTGAAATTTCACTAAAAATAGGGAGAAAAATATTATTGATTTTTAACATTCATTGTATCATACAACGAATAAATTTTTAGATTCTGAATTGTGTTTTTTCCACTAATAATACGAGATTCATTCGGAATTAAATCAAAAAAATTATCATCAAATTGATTATTTTCATCAAGTAAATAAACATCTTTTGCCAAAACATTTGTCGAAATTTCGAATTGGTTATGACTGATCTTTTTGATTTTAATTGTTGATTTTGTTAAAGCTAAATCTTTCGGTTTTTCGAAGAAATAATTTCTCGAATACTTTTCTCCATTTGATTCAAATTCAATTCGAAGAAAAGCTTTAGTTGAAGAAGTTCCTTTCAAAATTTCATCAGTTAATTCCATTATCTTGGTTGAAGAATTTGATAAAATAATTACATCTTTATCATTAGTCCAATGTTTATTTCCATTAAAATCTACCACAGAAAATTTTACTTTTCCTTTCAAATCTTTCAATAAGTCATTTACGATATAAATTTTGTACACATTTTCTTCTTTTTCTACTGAAATTAGCACATTTTCGAAACTTCTTTTCACTTGATAATGTAACGCTTTCCAATTTCCTAATTTATCCAAAGACGACCACGAAGTTACTGGCCAAACGTCATTCAATTGCCAATACAAACTTCCCATATTATAAGGTTTTGCACGTCGATGTGCTTCAATTGCCAACTGAATTCCGCGTGCTTGTAACAATTGAGAAACGTAGTTGTACTGCACAAAATCGGTCGGAACAACATAATCTCGCTGCATATATTCGTTGATTGTTTCCCAACCTTTTGGATGTTTTTGATGCGCTAAAATTATTGCAGAATTTTTACTCAATGTATCTTTTTCAGAAAACATTGATTTCACCGTTTCCAACGTTGGCATTCCTTGAAAACCATATTCAGAAGCAAAACGTGGAACTTTTTTTTCATACGTTTCAAACGATTCCATTCCCCACCAAACGCCCCAATAATGCGAATCTCCTTGCGTCAAACTTTCTTTTCTTCCCCAACCAACCGAAGGTGAAGACGGCCAATAGCGATTCTCTGATTTTGGTAAAATCGAATCTAAAACATTCGGAATAATATGATGAAAAGTCGTTTGATAATCTTTCCAAATACTCAACGAATCTTGTTTCGACCAGCCCATTTGTTTCTGATATCCCCAATTTTTCCACGCTTCATCAATTTCATTATTTCCACACCAAAGCGCAATAGAAGTATGATTTTTTAGGCGATTCACTTGATCAATTGTTTCTTGTTTTACATTGTGAAGAAAATCTTGATCGCCAGGATAAAAAGCACAAGCGTACATAAAATCTTGCCAAACCAACAAACCTTTTTCGTCGCATAATTCATAAAAATAATCGTCCTCATAAATTCCACCACCCCAAATACGAATCATATTCATATTGGCTTCAACCGAACTATTTATCAACTTTTCATAATCATTTTTTGAAACTCGTGAAACAAAATTATCTTGCGGAATATAATTTGCACCTTTTATATAAGTTGGAACCCTATTCACTTTAAAATAAAACCTAGAGCCAACTTCGTCTTTTTCTTGTACCAATTCTATCGTACGTAAACCAAATTTTAAATACTTAAATATCTGTTCATTCCCTTGTTTAATTTTGAATTGATAATCGTATAAATACTGTTCGCCCATTCCATTTGGCCACCATAATTTTGGATTGTGAATCGTTTCATCAATCGAAAAATGATTAATTCCTTTGGTTAATTTTTGAGTGATTATTTTCTGATTAAAATTAATTTCTACAGCTGTATTTTGTTCCGATTGGATAATAAATTTAAACTTTACTTTCGCTTGATTTTTATCCAATTTGACAATTTCATAAGACAAGTCATTCAGTTTTAAATTATTCCAAGAAATAAGTTCAATTGGTTTATAAATCGCAACCGTTACCAATCTTGGTCCCCAATCCCAACCATACTGATATTGCGCTTTTCGAGTAAAAACACGCTCACCTTCTGGTATTTATATGGAAGAAGATTTGCTAATCGTTTTCCTTCATTAGGCGACGATTTGAATTGTATTTCGAGCAAATTATTTTTATCTTTCAGTAAATCTTTGACCGAAACTTCCCAAATTCGAAACATATTATTCGCATCCAGAATTAATTTTCCGTTCAGAAAAACTTTTGCATATGTATCCAATCCATTAAATTTTAACTGAATATTTTGCGCTTTTCGTTCGGCTTCAGTCAAATCAAAAGAAGTTTTGTAGTTCCAATCTTCGTTTTCTACCCATTGCACTTTTGCATCATTAACGTCTTTGTAAGGATTTGGAATAATATTATTTAACATCAAATCGGTATGAACAGAACCAGGAATCTCAGCTTTCAGCCATTTTGAATCTCCTTTTTGTTGAAAGGTCCAATTCTCTAAATTCAAATTTCGAGTCGATTGAGCAGAAAGTTGAATAAATGTAAAAAAAGTAATAACAAAAAATAGTAATCTCCTCATTTTGTGCTGATTTTCATAAGGATAAAATTAGGTTTAAAATTCATATAAACACAAAAGAGATTATTAAAAACAATTTCTTTTGTTGAATACATAATATAGGCTTCGTTAATTATGGGAATAATAAATATGCTAAACTTAGGTTGACTCGGCTATATTTGAATTTCAGAAAAAAGCAACTGATTATTCAACCGATTTGTACAATCAAGATCAAGCGGAAACTACAAAAAAATGGAAATGATTCTTCTATCAATTTAAAACAAGTTATGCGAGAAGAAAATTTAATGGATAATGATTTTGAAAGTGCTAAATTTAGAATTCAAGAATTACATTCAAACTTTTTCAAAACGCTAAACGAGCATTCTAAGCAAAAACTAACACCTCTTAATTTGAAATATTGTTCGTATATCTATCTTGGTTTAGACACCAAACAAATTGCAACTCTTCTTAATATTGAACCAAAAAGTGTACGAATAACAAAGTATCGTTTGAAACAAAAATTTGGTCTAGTAAAAGAAGATGAATTATATACTTTTTTTCATCGGATAATTGCCTAGATTTATTTTTTAGTAAAAAACACACTTCAACTCTCGTTAATTTATTAAAATATAATTCATAATATTTTTCAAAATACTTGCAGTCTGCACGGAAAAGATTATTTTTGCCTATTCGACAAATAGAATATGAAAAATATCCGTAATTTCTGTATTATCGCCCATATTGACCATGGTAAAAGTACCTTGGCCGATCGTTTATTGCAAGTAACAAACACGATTTCTGATCGTGAGTTACAAAATCAAACTTTAGACGATATGGATTTGGAACGCGAACGCGGAATCACAATTAAATCGCACGCCATCCAAATGGAATATGAAAAAGATGGTGAAAAATATATTTTAAATTTAATTGACACTCCTGGTCACGTGGATTTTTCTTACGAGGTTTCTCGTTCGATTGCCGCTTGTGAAGGAGCTTTGTTAATTGTAGATGCTGCACAAAGTATACAAGCACAAACCATTTCTAACCTTTATTTGGCTTTAGAAAATGATTTGGAAATCATTCCAGTTTTGAACAAAATCGATTTACCTTCTGCAAATCCAGAAGAAGTAACAGACGATATTGTTGATTTGATTGGTTGTGATCCCGAAGATGTTTTGCGTGTAAGTGGAAAAACAGGTGAAGGTGTGTTAGAATTGTTACACACAATTATCGAGAAAGTTCCTGCACCAGTTGGTGATCCAGATGCACCGTTACAAGCCTTGATTTTTGACTCTGTTTATAATCCTTTCCGAGGAATTGAAGCTTTTTACAAAGTGGTAAATGGAGAAATCAAAAAAGGAGATCAAGTAAAATTCATGGCTACCAACAAAAAATATGGTGCCGATGAAATTGGAACATTAAAACTGAATCAAGTTGAGAAGAAAGTCATTAAAACTGGAGATGTAGGTTATATTATTTCTGGAATTAAAGAAGCTTCTGAGGTAAAAGTTGGAGATACAATTACATTAGTTGAGAATCCTGCAAGCGAAGCTATTGATGGTTTCGAGGAAGTAAAACCAATGGTTTTCGCTGGTATTTATCCGGTTGACACAGAAGATTACGAAGATTTGCGTGCTTCTATCGAAAAGTTACGTTTGAATGATGCTTCATTAACTTTTGAGGCTGAATCTTCTGCTGCATTAGGTTTCGGTTTCCGTTGTGGATTCTTAGGAATGTTACACTTAGAAATTATTCAGGAGCGTTTAGAACGTGAGTTCAACATGACGGTAATTACAACTGTTCCTAACGTTTCGTATGAAGCGTACTTGGAAAAAGATCCAGAAAAAATGATTCCGGTTCATAATCCATCTGAATTACCAGATCCATCAGGATTAAATCGTGTTGAAGAACCATATATTCGAGCAGCAATCATTACAAAATCTGAATTCGTAGGTCCTGTAATGAGTTTATGTATTGAGAAACGTGGTGAATTACAATCTCAAAACTATTTAACTCAACATAGAGTAGAAATGATTTTCAATATGCCTTTGGCTGAAGTTGTTTTCGATTTTTATGATCGATTAAAATCTATTTCAAAAGGATATGCATCGTTTGATTATGCACCTTCTGGAATGAAAGCTTCAAAATTGGTAAAAGTTGACATCATGATTAACGGTGAAGTTGTAGATGCTTTATCTGCCTTAATTCACGTTGATAATGCCTACAATATTGGAAAGAAAATGTGTGAAAAATTACGCGAATTAATTCCTCGTCAACAATTTGATATTCCAATTCAGGCAGCGATTGGTGCAAAAATTATTGCGCGTGAAACAATCAAAGCGTTACGTAAAGACGTTACGGCGAAATGTTATGGTGGTGATATTTCTCGTAAACGTAAATTATTAGAAAAACAGAAAGCTGGTAAGAAGAAAATGCGTCAAATTGGACGTGTAGAAGTTCCGCAATCTGCTTTCTTAGCTGTTTTGAAATTGAATGATTAAAATTTTTATATAATTATATAAGAGCTACTTTTTAAAGTAGCTCTTTTTTTTTGAACTCACTGTAACAAATATTACAGATATTTTAAAACAATTTAATGAACTTTGATAAAAAAGTAATAATGATTTTAATTCAAATAAATTTTGATTTTCCTATTCAAATGATGGGAGAAAATTTAACAAAAAATGCTCGTTCATTAGCAGAAAGTATAAATACTGAAAAAGGATTCATCTCAAAAATATGGATCGAAAATTCAGACACTGCAAGAAGTGGAGGTATTTATATATTTGACACTTTAGAAAATGCTCAAAATTATGCTGAAATGCATAGCGAACGAGTAAAACAAATAGGAGCAACAAATATCAATGTTGAATACTTTTCTATTAATGAAACTCTTTCCTCACTAAATAATGGGATATAAATAATTATCAAAGCCACTCACAATAGAGTGGCTTTTTTTTGTAACAATTGGTAAAATATTTGTACTAATAAATTAAATACCAATCGCATGAAAAACATACTAAAATTAGAACAACTTGCTCTATTAATTCTTATGATCGTTCTATATAGTCTCCTAAAATTATCATGGATGTGGTTTGCAATTCTTTTTCTTGCTCCCGATATTTTTATGTTAGGTTATCTTTTTGGAAATAAGATTGGTGCAATATCCTATAATTTTATTCATAATTATTTTACGACAATTTCATTGATTCTTATTGGTTATTTTTTACATATTGAATGGTGTTTGATGATTGGATTTATATTTTCCGCTCATATTTCGTTCGATCGTTTTCTAGGATTTGGTCTCAAAAAATATGATGGTTTCAAGTCCACTCATTTAGGAGATTTATAACATCACAACCTCATCAGTCGAACCTTTCTCCTTAATCTCTGAAATACTTCGCATCGTAATTTCTGAAATTTGTTCCAATGCTTCTTGTGTAAAAAAAGCTTGATGTGCAGTGACCAAAACATTTGGAAAACTCATCAATCGTTGAATCATATCATCTTGAATAATTTCTGCCGATAAATCTTTGAAAAATAATTTTTCTTCTTGCTCGTAAACATCAATTCCCAAATAACCAATTTTATGATTTTTCAAAGCTTCAATCGCTTCATGTGTATTGATTAATCCGCCTCTACTCGTATTAATAATCGTTACGCCATCTTTCATCATCGCAATCGTTTCTTGATTAATCATGTAATGATTTTCTGGCGTCAACGGACAATGCAACGAAATAATATCTGAGCTTTTAAACAACTTATCCAGCTCAACATATTCCACGCCATTATTCATCAATTCTTGATCTGGATACAAATCATACGCAATTATTTTGCAACCAAAACCTTTCGCAATATTGACAAAAGCCTTTCCAATTTTTCCTGTTCCAACAATTCCAATTGTCTTTTGAAAAAGATTGAAACCAAGCAAACCGTTCAATGCAAAATTTTGTTCACGAACGCGATTATAAGCTTTATGCGTTTTTCGGTTCAATGTTAACAACATCGCCATTGTATGCTCTGCCACTGCCTCAGGAGAATATGCAGGGACGCGACAAACTTTAATTCCAAATTCTTTCGCAGCTTCCAAATCGACATTGTTAAAACCAGCACATCTCAAAGCTATAATTTTAACGCCTTTTTTTGCTAAAATTTCAATGACTTGTCGATTCACTTTATCATTCACAAACACACAAACTGCTTGCTCATCTTCAATTGCGTTGACGATATGTGGACCTAAATGTGTTTCATAAAAATTAAGTTCAAAACCGTAATTTTTATTTTCAGCCTCAAAAAAAGTTTTGTCATAAGGCTTAGACGAAAAGAAAGCTATTTTCATTAAATTATTTTTAACTAATTTACGTTTTTAATTAATTGTAAATTACTTTATACTTGATTATAATTTAGTTTTAAATCATTCAAAATTAATTGATCCTCTATTTTTGATATTTTACTAAAAGCTATAAGCTGATGAATAAAAATTTCTAACTTCGTGAAAATTCAAATTCACACATGAAAAATATACTTTTATCAACAATCACATTAGCTTCTTTTACAGCTTTTGGACAAAATATTTCGAATCAAACCATTGATCAAGTCACAGAAAATGCCATGAAAACTTTTGATGTTCCTGGAATGTCTGTTGCGGTTATCAAAGATGGAACAATTGTACATTCGAAAGGTTATGGTGTAAAATCGCTTAAAACGGGAGAAAAAGTTCAGTCTAATACAAATTTTGGAATTGCTTCTAACTCGAAAGCTTTTACAGCAGCGGCCTTGGCAATTTTGGTTGATGAAGGAAAAATAAAGTGGGATGATAAAGTGATTACGCACATTCCTGAATTCAAGATGTACAACGATTATGTAACCAAAGAATTTACAATTCGTGATTTATTAACGCATCGCAGTGGATTAGGTTTGGGCGCAGGAGATTTGATGGTTTGGCCTGATGGACACAATTTCACTCCTAAAGATATTATTTCTAATATTCAGTTTTTAAAACCAGTTTCAGATTTTCGTGTCAAATATGATTACGATAATTTATTATATATTATTGCAGGAGTTGTGATTGAACGAGTTTCGGGGCAATCTTGGACAGATTTTGTAACAAAAAGATTGTTAGAACCAATTGGAATGACGAATACAGCGGCGAATTGGCACTTAGTAAAAGACAAGAAAAATGCAATTGATCCACACGTTCCGATTGACGGAAAATTACAAGTCATTGATCGTTATACGAACACTATTTTTGATGCAGCTGCAGGAATTTATTCTAATGTTGATGATATTGCAAAATGGTTGCAATTCAATTTAGATAAAGGAAAAGTGAATGGAAAACAAATTATTTCGGAAAAACAAATGAACGAAATGATAACGCCACAAACTTTACAACCAAATCGTACAACTCCACCTTATAATTCATTATTCAAAGCCTATGGTTTGGGATGGCAATTGCAGGATATGAACGGAAAATTGGAAGTTTCGCATACTGGTGGATTGGAAGGAATTGTAACACAAACGATGTTTTATCCTCAAGAAAAATTAGGAATTGTGATTTTGACTAACCAACAATCGGGTGCAGCTTTCCGAGCAATTTCGAATACAATCAAAGATTTTTACTTAAAAAATCCATCTACAGATTGGGTAAAAACGTATGATGATATGATGAAGAAAAATGTGGAAGAAGCCGATGTTATTACTGATGAAGTTTGGAAAACAGTTGAAGCAAATCAAAAAAATAAAGCCATCAAATTTGATTCAAAAAGCGTAATCGGAACGTATAAAGACAATTGGTTTGGTGATGTTGTAATTTATGAAAAGAAAGGAAAAATCATTTTTGAATCGAAACGTTCGCCTCAATTAACTGGTGAAATGTCATTTTACAAAGACAATACTTTTGCAGTAAAATGGTACAATCGTTATTTCCATGCAGACGCTTTTGTTTATGCAGAAATGAAAGATGGAAAAATGACAGGTTTCAAAATGAGAGCCATTTCTCCGTTAACAGATTTCAGTTACGATTTCCAAGATTTAGATTTTACGAGAAAATAAATTTTAATAAATACTAATCAATTACGAAGTTCGAAATTCGAACTTCGTTTTTTCTATTAAAAATGAAATTCAAAGGTTACGCATATGGGCTAATATCGTCCATATCTTATGGATTAATTCCATTATTTATCCTTCCTATAAAACAAGCAAATTTTTCGATGGATACCACATTATTCTATCGATTCTTTTTTTCTGCATTGATTGTCGGAACATATTTATTCATCAAAAAACAATCATTCAAAATAGATGTGAAACAGATTCCATTTTTAATCATTTTAGGATTATTGTACGGAATCTCAGCGGATGCCTTATTTTTAGGTTATGATTATTTAACTCCTGGAATTGCCTCCACATTATTATTCGTTTATCCGTTGATTGTTGCCATCATAATGGCTGTTTTCTTCAAAGAAAGAATTACAATTTCAACTATTGTAGCCATTGTTTTTGTACTGGCTGGTGTAATTTTACTAAGTTTCAAAGAAGGAAAATTCGAGCTAAATCCAATCGGATTAGGAATTGTTTTTATCAGTGCTTTGGGTTACGGATTATATATTGTGACAGTCAACAAATCGAAAGTACGAGATATAAAAGGCTTTACATTAAGCTTTTATTCGTTTCTATTTACAACGATTTATTACGCAACAAAATGATTATTCACAAAGAATCCTTCATTTTACCATCATTAGAATTAACCTTCAACTTTTTTATATTTGCGTTTGTTACGACAGTTGTTTCGAGCATCGCTTTGATTTATGCAATTAAAAACATTGGTTCTACAGCCACTTCTATTCTTGGCGCATCAGAACCTGTGGTTGCCGTTGCTGTAAGTGTTATGATCTTTGGTGAAGATTTTTCGTTGAGTTTGGCTTTAGGAATTTTTATGATTATTCTAGGCGTGACTCTGAATGTAATTGGTGATGCATATCAACAAAAAAGATTGAAGTAATTGTAAATCCTATTTTTAACTTTGCATCAATGAAACAGAAATTTAATCCTGAAGGTTGGAATCGTATAGAGCATTTTAATATGTTCTCGAAAATGGATAATCCGTATGTCGGAGTTGTTGCGGAGGTTGAATGTTCTAAAGCGTACAAATTTGCCAAAGCAAATAAATTGTCTTTTTTCGCAGTCTATTTACATTGCTCGATGTTGGCAGAAAATAAGATTAATGAGTTTAAATATCGCATCGAAGATGATGAAATTTTTGTGTACGATCATTTAGATTGCGGAACAACAATTGGTAGAAAAGACGGAACTTTTGGTTTTGCGTTGATGAATTTTACCGAAGATTTTAATGCATTTAACGCACAACTTCAAGAGCAAATACAAAGTGTAGAAAATTCGGTTGGTTTGCACATCAAAAATGAAGAAATTACCATTGGCTTGGTTCGTCATTCTACGTTTCCATGGTCGAGATTTACGGGATTAGTGCAACCAAGTAACTTTGGAACAGGAGAATCTATTCCGCGAATTATTTTTGGAAAAGTGTATACGCAAAACGATAAAATGTATATGCCTGTTTCGATTGAGGCGAATCATGGTTTTGTAGATGGTTTTCATTTGGCAAATTATCTGCAAGAATTTGAAAAAGAATTAGGTAAATATTAGAAATAGTAAAAACGAATTTCGAGTTTCGAAATTCGTTTTTTTATTTTACATCATTAGGATGAATAAACGGTTCTTGTTCTGGAATTTCCTCATATTGAATAGGAAAATATTTTTTATCTTCTTCTAAAACAAAATCATCCGTATAATTATAAAAATGCTCCAACTTTCTTAATTGATACTTTCCTTCTTCATCTTTATGAAATCGAAAAGCGTAACCTTTTATTTCACAGCAGAATATTATTTTTTCTTTATCTAAAGGGATATAATTTAAATTTGAGATATCGATATATTCATCTAATACTTCATTTTTATCTAAAAGAATAGTATAATCTGTATTTTGAATAGTAATTGGTAATGTATAATAATTCCCTATTGAACAATCTTGTCCAGTCGAAGAAATATATAAATAAAATTTTTCTTTTGCGAAAAAGAGAGAGATTGTTCTAATTGGTATATGATTACTTTTTGTAATATCAATAGCTTGTTCAATAACTTCATTTACATTCTCATCTTTAAAAACTGAATCTGCTTTTATTTCATTCTTCTTTTCCCAACCTTTAGCAGATTGACTGCTCGGTTGCTCACATTGAACAAAAAGAATGAATAAGAGTAAAAAATATAAATTCTTCATATAAGTGTTTTGATTAAAGATAATCAATTCACTGCAACTTTTTTATTTAGTTTTTTTGACCAAGAAAAAATATAAATCGTTCCGATAATTGAAGGCACAATCCAAAAATAAATATTGTCTCCAAATCCAGCGCCTGCAACCAAAAACGCTGTTACTGAAGCGATATAAGCACCAACCATTTTTCCAACATGATTCATTGTCCATTTTTTATAATTCTCTGTATTCTTGTAAAAAACAAAATCTCGATAACACATAAACCCTCCTAAAAACCCAAAAATTAAATACAATAATCCAATTGCATTGCTTGTGAAAAGTGGAAGTAATCCAAAAACAATCATCACAATAGATGTGATAAACATTGCTCCAGAAATGATTTTATCCAAATTATTAGAATAGTTTTTGCGCTTATAATTTAGAATTCTATTTCCGATCAAAATCATATAAATCGTGAAAATACCAATCATTAAAAGAAAAGAATTGTGGTGATTTGGAAAAGCACAAATAATCAACGAAAGAACAGAACTGACTAACATACCAATCGAAAATATTTTTCCCACTTTTTTGTGTGTCGAATTTCCTTTTTTTATAATCATAACAGCTGTTCCAGCAACCAAGCCAATTCCTCCAAAAAATGCGTGAATGTAAATAATGATGTTGACTAAATTTTCCATAATGTGTTTATTTATTATGGAATAAAATTAAGTGAAGTCGTTTTTAATTTTAAAAATAGTTGACCGAATTGTCGAATTTTAAGGATGAATTGTATTACTCTTTTGTTTTCACTGTTTCTATAGCATCATTCATCAAATCGAACTCGTAACCTTTGTACGCTAAATATGCTTTTACTTTGTTTATTTTCTTGAAAGATTCTCGCTCAGAAGCTAATAAATTGAACTTTTTTTGTGTTAAATGCAATAAATTATTCCAATATTTATCCAAATCAATTTCTTCTTTAAATGCTTTTTCAATTAATTTTTGATCAATTTGACGCATTTTTAATTCTTGACGAAGACGATTTCTTCCCCACATTTTTTGATTGACTTTTCCTCGAACAAAATTATGAACAAATCGTTCTTCATTCAGGAATCCGTAATGAATTAGCTTAAAAATAATCTCATCTTTCGCTTCTGGAATCAAATCAAAATCACGAAGTTTTTTCTCTACTTCCCAATGACAACGATCTTGATAAAGACAATATTTTGCCATTTTATCTTTGATTTCATCAATCGTATAAATCTTTTTTGGGTTGTCTTTAGAGAAATTCATGCAACAAAGTTAAGATTTTAATGAGAGAATTATTTGATTAACTTTATAAGATACCAAAACAAGTTTAAGATGAATCAACAAAAAAACTGAATCATTTCTGATTCAGTTTTTTATTATTTATTTTAAATAGTTGAAGGAAAAAATATGAACTTCTCAATTCTAATTTCTCACATCTCAATACTATTTTATTAAGCTTTTTGTAATTCTGCAATATATTCCGTTGGATTCTCAGCATTGAAAACTGCCGAACCAGCAACTAAAGCATCTGCACCAGCTTCTACCAATTTTGATGCATTTTGTACTCCAACTCCTCCATCAATTTCGATGATAACATTTGCATTTGCTTCTGTAATCATTTTTTTCAATTTAGAAACTTTGTTGTAAGTATTTTCAATGAATTTTTGACCTCCAAAACCAGGATTAACACTCATGATTAGAACTAAATCTAAATCGTTAATCACATCTTCTAAAACAGATACTGGTGTATGCGGATTAAGCGCCACTCCTGCTTTCATTCCTTCTGCTTTTATAGCCTGAATTGTACGATGTAAATGTGTACACGCTTCGTAATGTACCGTTAAAATATCTGCGCCAACTTGTTTGAAAGTTGAGATGTAACGATCTGGATCAACAATCATTAAATGTACATCCAAAACTTTATCTGTTAACGAATTTATTTTCTCAATAATTGGCATTCCGTAAGAGATATTCGGAACAAAAACGCCGTCCATTACATCTAAATGAAACCATTCGGCTTGAGAATTATTAACCATTTCGATGTCTTTTGCTAAATTTCCGAAATCGGCTGCTAAAATTGATGGTGCTACTATTGGCATAATCTTATTTGTTGTTTGTTTGTATTTTGTGGTGCAAAGGTAATGAAATAAAAAAATCGTTGAAAACTCAACGATTTATATTTTTTTAGAAATTGTAACCAACTCGAAAGCCTAAGTCTAAGGCAACTCCTGTATTTGTACTCTTTACTTCTGATGTTGTATAATTATCAAAATCATAGTTTGTATATGTTTCTTGATAAAGAGAAAGTCCTAATCCCGTATAAAACTCATAAAAAAAGTTTTGAGCAAAAGAACGTTTAAATCCATAATTGAACGTAATAGAACCTTGTGGATTAACACCTAAATTATCACTATTAGAAATTGTTAACCAATCTGGCGTATAAGTTCCTTTTACAGCAATATAATTCCCAGAATTATTTTTGGTATTTTTTCCTTTGTCAATTCTTCGGTCAAAATTATAATAATAACGTCCTTCTAAAGCTATATTTGTTGTCAAAATATACTCAAAATCACTCCCATAAAAATCGCTATAACTGTATTTAAAACCTCCCAAATAGTCTAAAGATCCTACAGCTGTAAAATTTTCGGATAAAGCTTTTTCATATTGAATTCCGATTCCAATAAAACTAACGTTTGCATTAAACAAATCTGTTGCTTTTTCTTGAGCAAATAGTGAAGTTGATAATAAGAGAGTAAATAATAGTTTTTTCATTTTCAGTGTTAATTAATACAATACGAATATAACAGAAAAAATGATTCAGTAAAATTATTTTTAATCCAAGAAAACTCTATTATCAATAAAGTTATAAGGTTCTTCGTCTTTCAATTCTTCGTTGATAATAAAATGAATCGAATCTTTTGACATAAAAATATAAGTATAAATATCTGCCATCTCATCAGAATCTCTAAACTCGTAATATTCATCACCAATTGTACACCAAACGCCTTCGTCTTCAGAAAAAGTTACACGATCATCACTATAAATCGTTTTAAAGTTAACCGTCATTGTGCCGTCAGCTTTTCTATTCACCAACCAACTATTTGTTTCGCCTTTAAAAAATTTTCCATGATCAGTTCCAGACCAAATTCCAACGAATCTGTCATCTACATCCATAGATTTTATATATTCTTTCATTTGGTTTTGATCAGCTTTGTTCATCATAATTTCTATATTAAAATTAGCTTAAAAGTAGCCAATCTATACTTCTTCTCATCTCAAAAAGACTTAATTTGCAGCTCGGGATAAAAAAACAAATTTATGGAAAATAATATGCTTAATCAACATCCAGCAGATATTGCCGAACAATTAACTGCACTGAACGTAAAAGAAAGAAACATCGCTTTTTACTCGCTTTTGAATGATGATAAAGTTGAAGTATTCTCCTATTTTGAACCCGATATTCAGTACGAAATTGTAAAAAGTTTGACGGACGAAGATTTAGCCGAGGTTTTGAACAATCTTGATCCTGATGACCGAACAGAACTTTTTGAAAATTTCCCAGATCAATTAATCAAACATTCCATTAATCTTTTAAATCCTGAAGAACGTGCTACAGCACTGAATTTGATTGGATACAAAGAAGATTCGATTGCACGTTTAATGACACCAAATTATATTCAGGTAAAAGAACATTATACGGTAAAACAAGTTTTGGCTCACATCAAAAAATATGGAAAAAAAGCGGAAACGTTGACGTATATTTTTATTGTTGATGGAAAAAATAGATTGATTGATGATTTAAAAATTGGCGAAATTCTTTTGGCTGATGAAGATACGAAAGTAGAAGATTTGATCGATCATAATTTTGTTTCAATCAAGACGACGACTCCTTTAGAAGATGCGTTAGAAGTTTTTGATAAATACGATCGTTCTGCGATGCCAATTGTGACAGAAAATGATGTTTTGGTCGGAATTGTAACATTTGACGATATCTTGGATCGTATGAAAATGCGTGATACAGAAGATATTCAGAAATTTGGAGGTATGGAAGAATTGGATGTTTCGTATACTAAAACACCTATTGCGGAATTAATCAAAAAGCGCGCAGGTTGGCTGGTTATCTTATTTATTGGCGAAATGTTTACGGCTTCTGCAATGAGTTATTATGACCAGGAAATCGAAAAAGCAGTTGTGTTGGCTTTATTTGTTCCATTGATTATTTCGAGTGGTGGAAATTCTGGTTCTCAAGCGGCTTCACTAATTATCCGAGCAATGGCTTTGGGTGAATTGAAACTAAAAGATTGGTGGTATGTAATGAAGAAAGAGTTTGCTTCGGGATTAATCTTAGGTGCAATTCTAGGATTTGTTGGTTTTATCAGAATCTTAATTTGGCAAAAAACTGGAATTTATAGTTATGGAGAATATTGGCTATATGTAGCTTTAACAGTCGCTTTATCTTTAATCGTCATTGTTTTATGGGGAACACTTTCTGGATCTTTAGTTCCATTTATTTTGAGAAAAATTGGATTTGATCCCGCAACAGCATCCTCGCCTTTCGTCGCAACCTTGGTTGATGTTTCAGGATTGATTATTTATTTTACAATTGCTGCAATTTTACTAAGCGGAAAATTATTATAACAAAAAACTCCAACTAAATTTAGTTGGAGTTTTTCATTTATTTTTTTCTTGTATCAATAAATTCGTACGTTTCATTTTCTTGTTCAAAAGCCATATTAAATGCTTTAAACTTTATCTGATTTTCATTTAAAATCTGAAACTCATAAACATCTGTTGATTCAGAATCTTCGTGGTATTCGTAAAACTTATTATCTTTTACCCACCATTTTCCTTTTTCTATAGAATTTTCTGTTTTTCTTCCTTTCATTTTAGTTTTAAAATCCAAAACAAAAGTTCCGTCTGCATTTCTTGTCATTGCCCATTCTTTAGATAATCCTTTCACTTGATTATCTTTTTCCGAACCTATCCAAATACCTACAAAACGTTCGTCTGCTTCACCATCTGTCTGATCATATGCAAACCCATCTACAGAGCTTTCCATATCAAAGATTTTTTTCATGGTTTTAGCTTTATATACAGAATACTTTTCTTCATAATAATCTGTCAAATTATTACTTTTTTCTTCTGAATATTTAGTCGTTTTAAAACCTCTTGGTAATTTTCCTTTTTCTAATCTATACTCAATTTTATTTTCATTGATTTTATACAAATAAATATCATTGAAGTTTAATTCATTTCCTTCCTCAAAATACTGATTATTATCTGTCCACCAAGTTCCTGTTTCTTTTGCATAAATAGAATCTCGACCACTCAACAACTCAAAATATAAAATAAATGTTCCATCATTTTTACGGTTGATTAACCATTTTCCATCAATAGGATCAGCTTTTGTTTTAGGAATTGAAGAAGACCAAAATCCAACTAAATTTTGATCAACTTTCTTTTGACCGAAAGTATAAGTTGAAAAAAGTATAAGAGTAAATAGTAAAATAAAGTTTCTCATAAAGTGTTTTAGTATTTATAAAAAAAGCAGCTTATTTAGCTGCTTTCTTATGTTTCTATCGTCCAATATACGTTTTCAAAATCTTAGATCTTGAAGTATGTTTTAAACGACGAATTGCTTTTTCTTTAATTTGACGAACACGTTCTCTTGTTAAATCAAACGTTTCTCCAATTTCTTCTAACGTCATTGGATGTTGACCGTTTAATCCGAAGTATAAACGAATTAAATCAGCTTCGCGAGGCGTTAATGTTTGTAATGCACGCTCAATCTCTACACGTAAAGATTCAATCATCAATTGAACGTCTGGAGATGGAGATTCACCAATGTTTAATACATCGTATAAGTTAGAATCTTCTCCTTCTACTAATGGTGCGTCCATTGAGACGTGACGACCAGAGTTTTTCATCGACTCTTTTACATCACCTTCAGACATATCCAAAACTTCAGAAATTTCTTCTGCAGATGGAGCACGTTCATGTTCTTGCTCTAATAAAGCATAGGCTTTATTAATTTTATTGATCGATCCAATTTTATTTAATGGTAAACGTACAATACGAGATTGCTCTGCTAATGCTTGTAAGATAGATTGACGAATCCACCAAACTGCATACGAGATAAATTTGAAACCACGTGTTTCGTCAAAACGTTGTGCAGCTTTAATCAAACCTAAATTTCCTTCATTAATTAAATCTGGTAAACTTAAACCTTGATTTTGATATTGTTTCGCAACAGATACCACGAAACGTAAGTTTGCTTTTGTTAATTTTTCTAAGGCAACACGATCTCCTGCTTTGATACGTTGTGCTAACTCTACTTCCTCCTCCGCTGTAATCAAATCTACTTTACCAATCTCTTGTAAGTATTTATCCAACGACGCAGTTTCACGATTTGTTACCTGCTTTGTAATTTTAAGCTGTCTCATTTAACTAAAACCCTCCTATTATTAATGATTATTATCGATTTCTTTTGGCATTTTATCAACACCACTATATATGTATACGCAGATAACTGAAAAAGGTTACAAAATATTGTAAATTATTTCAGAATTAATATCTTAAAACTTCGTAAATCATTTGAGCAGAGAGTTTCGCTGTCGAGTTATCAACATCAAAAAGCGAATTATATTCAACTAAATCAAATATTTTCACTTTGTTTGAGTTCATTAGAACCTTCAAAATATATTTAACCTGAAAAGGTGTCAAACCATTAATTGTCGTTGCACTTACACCTGGCGCATAAGCTGCATCAAAAACATCCATATCCAACGAAACATAAAGCACATCAAATTGTTGAACAATCGTTTTCAAATCATCTAATACTTTATTCAAATTGAAATGCACTTCATCTGCCAAAATAAAATTAACTCCTATATTTTCAGCACGTTGAAATAATGCTTTCGTATTTCCTAATTCTTGAATACCGATTGGAATATAATTGAACTTCATTTCATTTTCTTCGCAATACTTTGCCATTTCGTAAAAAGGCGTTCCAGAAGTTGATTGCGGATTTGGCGTTCTCAAATCAAAATGCGCATCAAGATTGATAATTCCAATATTTTTGTATGATTTTGCTAAAGCCAAAAAATCACCCAAAGCTGTTTCGTGTCCACCACCAATTACAATCGGAAAATGATTTTGTTGGATAATTTTATCCACTTGATTGATTTGTTCTTCACGTGCAGATTCTAAATTATTATCATCACAATGAATATTTCCAGCATCAAAAATAAAATCAGTTTCGGAAAAATGTAAAGGTAAATTCGCCAAACTTTTTCGAATCAAATCTGGTGAATCTTTCGCACCAATTCTACCCTTATTCCGTTTAACACCTTCTTCCGAACAAAATCCTAACAGTACTTTTGGTTGAACAGATGATGATTCAAATTTATCATAATCAGAAATTACTTGATGAATTCTTAAACCTAATTCTCCATCTTCAGAATCAATTCTTCCTGTCCAATTTTCTTGATTAAATGGTGTTTTTTGCATGATTAATAAAATTTAGGTAACGACAAATTATATTTTACAGTAACAATACGAATTGCGGCAATAATAGCTCCCGAAACAATAAAATTGATATTACGATCTAATCCAAAACTTTCAAAAATTAAATACATTACACCTCCTGCGACACATGCCATTGCATAAATTTCTTTCACAAAAACTGTAGGCGTTCTATTCATCAAAACATCTCTTAACATTCCTCCCATTACAGCGGTCATCATTCCCATCATCACAGAAATAAAATCATTTGCGCCCAAAGAATGCGCTTTTTCCAAACCTACAATTGTAAATAAAGCAATTCCCAATGTATCGAAAAGCATTAATGTTATTCTTAATCGTGAAAAATATTTAAAAAATAATCCTGCCAACAAAATTCCAGCAAAAACTGCGTAAATGACATTCATATCATTTATCCAAACTAACGGATAACTGTTAAGAAATAGATCGCGTAAAGTTCCACCACCAACAGCCGTTATAAAAGCAAAACAAGCAATTCCGAACCAATCATGTTTTTGTCTTTCATCTCCAGCTAAAGCACCAGAAATAGCAAACACAACCGTCCCAAATAATTCAAAAATGTATTGAATTTCCATCTATAAAAAATTAGTTCGCTAAGATACGAATCTATAAATTAATGGCTTTTGAATTTCGGTAATGATAAGTTATACTTAATTGCAGTCAAACGAATTGCGACAATTACAGCCCCCGAAATAAAGAAATTGATGTTACGATCAAGTCCCAATTTCCATAAAATCATATAAATAACTGCACCACAAAGACATGCAAACGCATAAATTTCTTTCTTGAAAATAATAGGAACTTCGTTCAACATCATATCGCGAATAATGGATCCAAAAACCGCCGTAAACATTCCCATTACAGGTGCAATTACAGGATGAATTCCAAGATTTAGAGCTTTTTCTAAACCAACAATCGTAAATAAAGCAATTCCTAACGTATCAAAAAGCATAAATGTTTTACGAAGTTTCAACAGAGGCTCATAGAAAATTGCCGCTAAAATAACACCAATCCCTACTGCATAAATAAGATTAACATCCTTTATCCACATAATTTCAACGGAAAGTAAAATATCACGAATTGTACCACCTCCAATTGAAGTTAGGAAAGCAATAAAGGTTACACCAAACCAATCGTTACCAGATTTTTCATCTGCTGCTAAAGCGCCCGAAATTCCAAAAAAAAGTGTACCAAATAATTCGAAAAAATATTGAATCTCCATTTCTATTGTATTAAATCATATTGTGTTGTGCTCTGTCAAAAATAAACACTTTTCTTTTTTAACGATGTTTAAATATACAATCGAAAATAAAAAAAGACCAACACATTTGTTAGTCTTTTTGTTAATATTAATAATAATTTGTTTTTTCTAATTGTTTTTCATCAATCGGATCTTCATCCAAATAGCGTTCTAAACTATCATCCAACTCTTTCATCCAAGGTGTGTGATGTTTTTCTGCTTTCGTTTCGTCCATAACTGAGGTATAGGTTTTATCTCGATAAGTTAAAATATTTTCTTCTTTATCTTTTAACCAAGATTTGAACATATTAGCAACTTTATCCAAATCGAACATAGGATAATCAGTTAAATGAATTAAATCCTTCAAATAATCAGTTTGAAAATCAACATGATCATCAGCAGAAATCGATTGTTTTTCATAATCAACCCATTTCTGAATATCTTTTTGAATTTCTTCTTTTGAAGGTAAATTAATTCGTCCTAAAATATAATCACGTGCAAACCATGCTTGCGCATCAAACATATTAAATGTGTAATATTGATCCTGCATTCCCAAAAATAACAATTGAGCATTAACATCTGATATTACACCTTTATACATTCCTTCTGGATACAAACAGTTTTTTGTTTTTAAACGGAAATTATCTGGTAAAAACGGAAATTTGTGTTGATAACCTGTACACATAATTACTGCATCAAACTCTTTTGATGTTCCGTCTTTGAAAAATGCTTTCTTATCTTCAAAATGTGTCACTAAAGGCAATTCTTTTATCCCTTCGGGCCATTTACAATCAATCGGGTTTGTACGATAAGAAATTATGACCGATTTAGTTCCGTGTTTATAGCATTGTACCGCAATATCTTCTGCCGAATAACTACTACCAATCAATAAAATTTCTTTGCCTCTAAATGGATCAGCTCCGCGAAAATCATGCGCATGCATTACATTTCCTGTATAATTCTCGATACCTTTAAAATAAGGCATATTTGGTGTAGAAAAATGTCCAGTTCCGACAATTAAATAATCGAAATATTCTTCGAAAGTTTCATTTTTCTTTAAATCATCAAAAACAACGCGAAACTGTTTTTTATCCTCTACATAATCTACCCACCTTGCAACGGTATTAAACTGAATGTACTTTCGCGCATTACTTTGTTTAATTCTCCCTTCTATATAATCGAATAATACTTCTCTAGGTGGATAAGAAGATATTGTTTGACCAAAGTGTTCAGAAAATGTATAATCTGCAAATTCTAAGCATTCTTTTGGTCCATTCGACCATAAATATTTATACATACTGCCATGCAATGGCTCTCCGTATTTACCTACTCCTGTACGCCAAGTGTAGTTCCACATTCCTCCCCAGTTGTCTTGCTTCTCAAAACATTTAATTTCTGGAATTTTGTTACCTTTTTTCTCTTCTGACTCAAATGCTCTTAACATTGCCAAACCACTTGGTCCAGCCCCGATAATGCCTACTTTTAAACTCATGAATTGTTTTTAATTAAACTTATATGAACTACTCAACTATCTCTCGATAGTAATTGATTTTTATGTCTGAAACGACCTGATATAGAAACTAACTTCTATAAAAACTGTGTAAAACAGAATAGAATGAGTAATCTAATGATTACAACATATAAAGAGATAGAAAACCTCTTGCTGAATAAATAAAATTTTATTCAAATTAAATTATTCTTCAATGTACTAAAATTATAGCAGATGGACAAATATTAATGAAACATAAAGCTAAGGGTAATTATATAGGCGTTCCCTTCGGTCGGGCTATCCGTTGCAATCTTTTGTAGAAGAAAATTGGAAGTGATTACAGGAAAACCAATTCCTCCAAAAGGATTTCCACTACTATCCCTAACGCGGGTTGTAAGTTGTAAGTTTTGAGTGATAAGTTATAATTTATAAGACATAAGATTTAAGACTTACAGGAATAGAAGTAGAAGTTAAAATATCCACTTGAGGGAAATAGGGGCTTTTCGATTTATGAGTTGTAAGTTATAAAGGAAGCTTCCTTTTTATTAAGAAGAAGCTTCTTGTTGGATGAAAGCAAGCTTCTTTTTTTATAAAACATAGTCTGGAGATGCGTAAAGCTTACAGCGTTCAGCTAAAGCGCGACGTATAACCACAAAAAAAGCCTCAAGAAATAAATCTTGAGGCTTTTAATAAA